>JAAYGX010000083.1 GCA_012735585.1 Tissierella sp. | reverse complement strand
CTCTAATCTAGCTCTAGGTATGACTATGCCCATTGCAGTAGAAAAAGCTAAAAAATATATTACTACAGCAATTAAACATTCATTAAATATAGGTAAAGGCCACGGACCGACAAATCATTTTTATGATTTATATAATAATGGTCTAGAAATTAAGTAAATAAGAATCTTAAAACAACAAAAGAAAGAGGGGCAAACTATGAATTATGTAAATTTATTAAATAAGATAAGAGAAGATAATCCATTAATTCATAATATCACTAACTATGTCACAGTTAATGATTGTGCAAATGTAGTTTTAGCCATTGGGGCTTCTCCCATTATGGCTGACGATATATTAGAAGTAGAAGAAATAGTTTCCATATCTTCTGCTCTTGTAATAAACATTGGAACCTTAAATCAAAGGGTTATTAATTCCATGTTGAAAGCGTGTAAAAAAGCAAATCAACTTAATATTCCAGTAATTTTAGACCCTGTAGGCGCGGGAGCATCATCCCTTAGAAATAATACAGTAAAAGATATTCTCTCACAAGTAAAAGTAGATGTAATTCGGGGAAATTTATCAGAGATTTCATTTTTAGCAGGACAAAGTGTTTCAACAAAAGGAGTAGATACTTCTGAGGAAGATGAGAAAAACAATGCAATTGACATTGCAAATTTAGTTGCAAGAAAATACTCTTGCGTTGTAGGGATTACAGGAATAGTAGATATAGTTTCAGATGGAAGTAAATTTGCTAAGATATCTAATGGCAATGAACTATTATCCAGAGTAACAGGGACAGGTTGTATGACTTCTGCACTTGTAGGTAGTTTTTGTGGTATAACTGAGGATTATTTTATAGCTACTATTTTGGGTATTGCTACAATGGGAATAGCCGGAGAGATTGCATTTGAAAAATCTGGAATAATAGGAACAGGGAGTTTCCGTAGTAGTATTATAGATGCTATATCCACCATGAACAATTCCAAGTTTTTAGAAAGGGCGAAGATAGATGAAGCCAATGATTGATTATAGACTTTATCTTATAACAGATCGATCGATTATGAGTACAGATAAATTAGAAATTGCTGTAGAACAAGCGATATTAGGTGGTTGTACTGTAGTGCAACTAAGGGAGAAGAATAGCACATCTCTGGAATTTTACGATACAGCAATAAAGATTAAGGAAATAACAAGCAAATATAAGATTCCCTTAATTATAAATGACCGAATTGATATCGCAATGGCAGTTGATGCGGAAGGTGTACATATAGGACAGAGGGATATGCCACCATCAGTGGCAAGAGATTTAATTGGTGATGATAAAATTCTTGGAGTATCTGCATCTACCTTTGAAGAGGCAGTAATAGCAGAGAAATATGGTGCTGATTATATAGGAGTTGGTGCAATGTTTAGCACCAATACGAAGTCAGATGCAAGACTTACATCTATCTGTGAACTTAAAGAAATAAGAAAGCATGTTTCTATACCAATTGTTGTAATTGGTGGAATAAATAAGAACACAATTCCAAAGTTTCAAGGTATAGATATCAATGGAATCGCAGTAGTTTCAGCCATTATCTCACAACCAGATATAAAAATGGCCTCTAAAGAACTCAAAGGTATGTTTATGATAGGAAAGTAAGAGGATCAAGAGAAATCTTGATCCTTTTTTTACTACTTGACACGTACTATGTAATGCGATATATTATAAATATAATACGTGAGACGTAGTAAAAATTAAAGGTGGTGCTTGTATTGAAAGATAAAATACAGGAATCTCCATTGACAGAAACGGCTTTATTGGTTATGTTAGCCATGTTTCAGCCAAATCATGGATATGGGGTTATGAAATTTGTAGAAGAAAAGACCGATGGTAGAGTTATTTTTGGACCGGGAACATTATATGGTGCTATTAATAATTTAGCAAAGAAAAAATGGATCGCCCCATATAATGATGTAGAGGGTGATAGAAAAAAAGAGTATATCATTACAGATTTAGGAAAGGAACAGGTTAAGGCGGAATTAAAAAGATTAGGGGAAGTTTATGAAATGGGAATGGAAATCATAGGTACAGGGGGTATCGATCATGATTAGGAAATTTAGGATTTTCTTAAACCCTATAGAAGGGCAAGAGAAATGGTTAAATAAAAAATCAAAAGAAGGTTTAAAACTATCGAAAGTCGGGAAACTTTTTTATGAATTTAAAAAATGTAAGCCGAATCAATACCAATATGCGGTAGATTATATTGGCAATAAATCCAATACTGAGAGAGAGGATTATGAGGGTTTTCTTGAAGACATGGAAATCAACTATTATGAAAAACCCATAAATCTTGGTCAGTTTTCTAGTGGGAGAGTCAAGTATCGCCCATACGCAAATACAGGTGGGAAATTGGCTACTTCTGGTGGGATGATAAACCGTGAGCTATTGATTCTGGAAAAAAAGAATAATGGCAAGCCTTTTAATATCTATGATAATGTTAAAGATAAGATGATAGCTTTAAAGGAGAGAAGAAAACCTTATATATATTTATTTGTTTTCACAATTATAATGGGATTGTATATTCATTTAATTGGAGAACCCCTTGTAGATTTTTCTCTATGGAGCTATAGAAATCATCTATTTGATAAAACTATCACCTGTATATTACTTGGATTGATCGGAGTTATTCCTATAGTAAGAATAGCACAATTATCTTTATCTATAAGATCATTAAAAGATAAAAAGGATATTCATGAGTAGAACTTTCAAGCCGCTTCCAGCGATACTTTTAAGATCATAATAAAAGGTAAAGGTGCCATGGCGCCATGCCGGAAACAGGTGTGGATCCCATTTATATAGGTGCACAGATAGTCATAGGTCTTCAAGAATTGATTACTAGGGAAATCTCCTTTAATAAAGGGGCTGTTTTGACAATTGGAAACTTTGAAATTGGAAGTGCACCAAATATTATACCCAATACAGCTACTATTCAAGGTACCATGAGAACTTATGATGATGATATACAAGAGCATTTAAAGAAGAGATTGCCTGAAATAGCTAAAGGCATAGCTGAAGCTTATAGAGGTGCAGCAGTTACTGCTTCAGAAGATTTTGCACTGGTAGCTAAGAAAGTACCTGGTTGTATGATTACCCTTGGGGCAGCAGACCCTGAAGCTGATACCCTATTTCCTTTGCATAATCCTAAGGTTACATTTGATGAAGATGCAATGCCTTTAGGGAGTGCTATATTTGTAGAATGTGTCACAAGATGGCTAGAAGATAATTATTAAGGTGTCATTATTTTAAAACCATAATTAATCATATTAAAGATTAATTATGGTTTTATTACTATTTTTAGCAAGATATTGCGAATTCCTTGACTGATTGTTATAAAAATGATAAACTTCTCATAAAGTTAGCATGTGCTAACCCAAGAAAGGAGAGTTTATATGAGTATTGTAATAGTCGGTGGACATGATCGGATGGTTTCTCAGTATAATAGTATTTGTAAATCATATAGATGTAAATTAAAATTATTTACTCAAGTACCAAGCCGTTTCAAAGAACAAATCGGATGTCCGGATCTTATAATTTTATTTACTAACACCGTATCTCATAAGATGGTAAATATGGCAGTACAACAAGCGGAGAAAAAGGGTGTTGCCATAGCTCGTTCCCATTCTAGTAGTGGATCTGCCTTAAAGGAGATATTGGATACATATTCCTAATATGATGACTTATTAGTGACTAAATTCTTATTTAGCTACATCCCATGTATATTCAATAGATTGCAAGATTTTATTGTGTTAAATGCTATCTGATTTTATTGATGGATAGCTCTATTATAGAAAAATTAGATATATTTTTAATAAAATAATTGACAATTCCATTTTATAGGAGTATGCTTAGAATATAATTGATATTGATAATCATTATCAAATAAAAGCAGGGAGGATAAATGTCTATGTCACTTACGATGGTTCCTTTGGGTGAAATAAAAACCATATCGATGTTTAGAGGTAAGGATGAGATGAAACGTCGACTTCAAGATTTGGGATTTGTAAAGGGTCAAGAAGTACAGGTTTTAGGAGAAAATGCATCTGGACTTATTTTAATGGTAAAGGGTACTAAAATTGCGTTAAATCGTGGTTTGGCTTCAATGATCATTGTAGATTAATATTTATATGGAGGGGAAAAGATGATGACATTAAAAGATTTAAAGCCCGGGCAAGAAGGCACTGTTGTGTCAATTGGAGAAAGAGGGCCTATGAGAAGAAGGATTATGGATATGGGAGTTACTCCTGGTACTTCAATAAAAGTTATTAAAGTAGCGCCATTAGGAGATCCTATTGAAGTAAATGTCAGGGGATATGAACTAAGTCTTAGAAAAGACGAGGCGGAAAATATCCAGATAAGTATGTAATAATACATTTTTTTATAAGACATTGTTAAAATATTAATTACATTTTTTTATTTTACAAGATGGTTAGTTATAACTAACTGAATATTTAAGGGGGAAGAAACATGGCATATACAATTGCTTTAGCAGGCAACCCAAATAGTGGGAAAACTACGCTTTTTAATGAATTAACTGGCGCTAGACAACATGTGGGAAACTGGCCTGGTGTAACAGTTGATAAGAAAGAAGGTCAATATAAGAAAAATAAAAAAATCAATATTCTAGATTTACCGGGAACATATTCATTATCACCATATTCAGCAGAAGAGGTTATTGCTAGGGATTACATAGTAAAAGACAAACCAGATGTTGTAATAGATATTGTAGATGGAACAAATATAGAAAGAAATTTATATTTAACACTACAAATTGCTGAAACAAAGATTCCTATGGTTGTTGCAATAAATATGATGGACGAAGTTGAGGCCCAAGGCGATAAAGTTAATTTTGATAAATTATCAAAACTTCTAGGTGTACCAGTTGTACCAATTGTGGCAAGAACTGGTAAAGGAATAGATGATTTGATGAATAAAGCGATTGAAGCTGCCTAAAATAAAACATCGGCTAAAGATTTAGAAATATTTGATGAAAATATACAATCAGCTACAAAAGCCATTTATGAAGTTTTAAGCAGTTCTTATAGTAGTCAATCTGGGAATGTAGAAGCTATTTCCACAGAGTTGGAATGGAGAGCTATTAAATTAGTTGAAAATGATGAAATAATATTGGAAACCCTATCTGAAAACCAAAGAAAAAAGGTTCAAGAGATTATTGTAAAGGCTGAAGAATTTGCAGATGGAGATTTAGAGGCTAGAATTGCTGATTTAAGATACCAGTTCATAGGCAAAATTGTTAATGAAACCGTTAAGAAGAATAGAAAAACCCATTTTGAAACTAAGTCAGATAAATTAGACAAGATTTTGACCAATCGGATACTTGCACTTCCTATATTTGCAATTATTATGTACTTATTATTTGCTATTACATTTAGTGAAAACTTCTTATTTATAGAAGGTCTTTTAGGACCAGGTATGTGGTTAGCAAGCTTAGCAGAAGGCCTTTGGGGTGCTTTTGCTGATGTGGTTGATGGTTTAATAGTCAATGCTTCTCCCATATTACAATCTCTAATTATGGATGGTATCATTGAAGGGTTAGGTGCGATTATAGGGTTTATCCCATTGGTATGGGTACTTTATTTATTGATATCTTTCCTTGAAGATTGTGGATATATGGCTCGTATAGCATTTGTAATGGATAGGATATTTCGCAGATTTGGATTATCAGGGCGCTCCTTTATTCCTTTATTGATGGGTTTTGGTTGTGGTGTTCCTGCTGTAATGGCAACAAGAACCCTTGATACTGAAAAAGACCGTACCATCACTACGATTATTACTGGTTTTATGCCTTGTGGAGCAAAACTTCCTATATTTGCAATGTTTGTTTCTACATTCTTTGCAGATAGCAATAAAACTTTAGTTACTTATTCTTTATATATGTTAAGTATTGTAGTAGCTATTGTTGTATCTTTGATACTGAATAAGTTGGTATATAAATCGAAAGCATCAAATTTTGTTATGGAACTTCCAAGATACCGTGTACCAACCATAAAAAGTATAGGAATTCATGGTTGGGAGAAGGTAAAGGGATTTGCTATTAAGGCTGGAACAGTGATATTTATATCTACTATATTCATTTGGGCATTAAGCAATTTTAATATGGACTCCTTCAATGGAGTAAATGCTGCAAATAACGAAGATAAAAGTATAATGAGTGAAATGGATGATAGTTTCCTTGCTTCTGTTGGTAGTACAGTAGCACCTATATTTAAGCCATTAGGCTTTGGTGAATGGAGACCTACAGTGGGTGTTGCTACTGGATGGATTGCTAAGGAAATGGTCGTAGTAACTATAGCACAATTATATGATGATGATGTAAGCCCAGAATATTTGGAAGAATTTTTCTCTCAACATGATGCGGGAGAATTAGAAGAATTGGGATTTGAAGATGGTATATATGATGAAGAATCAGCTCTTGATATTTATACTGAAGGAATCCTATGGGAAGGAGCAGATGAAAATGCTCTAGTGTCCATGAAGGAAGATATAAAAACAAAGGCTGCCGCTTATTCATATATGGTATTTAATTTATTATGTATGCCTTGTTTTGCCGCAGTAGGGTCTATGAAGAGAGAATTAAAGACATGGAAGAAAACGGGTGGAGCTGTTGCGGTTCAAATGTTAACTGCCTATGTAGTAGCATTTATTGTGTATTCAGTTGGAGCATTAGTATCTTAGTTTAAAGGAGGAAGAAAGATGACTGATATAATTATTATTGGTATTGTAGTTCTTTGTGTTGTTGCAAGTTTATTATATTTAAGAAAGAGAAGGAAATTAGGTCAGTCTGGGTGTGGGTGTAGTTGTGATGGTTGTGAAACTTCCTCTTGTTCAGATCATGATTAAATATCTTGTATAGTATTTATTGTGAAAATCTGATATGATTCTTGTATCTAAGAGTAGTTTGGAGGTACAAAATATGTATGAATCAGGAGAGATGTATTTAGAAACCATACTGGTTTTAAAGAAATCTAAGGGGCAAGTTCGATCTATAGATATAGCAAGGGAATTGAACTTTAGCAAGCCCAGTGTTAGCCGTGCAGTTGGGAAGCTCAGAGAGGAAGAATATATAGCCGTTGATTCAAATGGGTTTATAGAGTTAACATACAAGGGTAAAAAAGTTGCAAAAGACATCTATGAAAAACATAAGGTTTTAACCACATTTTTTACTGAGGTGATTAAAGTGTCGCCAGAGATCGCTGAAGAAGATGCATGTAGAATTGAACATGTAATCAGCGATGAAACCTTCCAAGGATTAAAAAGATTTTTGGAAGATTATAATATAAGTTAACAGAAGTATTAAGAAGTAGATGTATTAGTTTTTGCTAATACATCACTTCTTTTTTATAAGGCAATGACAGGAAACAATTATGGAATGTAGCTTTTCCCTGCTAATTTGTTAGGTAAATTATCCCACTAATATGAGTATTCACCTATTAAAGTGTCTTTAAAATCTTCATATTGACGTATTGAATTCGAAACCATATGATATGATTATACCTGAAATACAAGAAGGACAATATCATTTTGATGATAGATGTAAATTAGATTAAAAAAAGAGATGATCTGAAAAAGGATAGGGTGAGCCCTATTTAGAAGAAAGGAAAGTCAATGGATATTATTACATTAATAAAAGAATTTACGCCCCGTACAGATCTTCAACAGAATAGCAAAGATGGGATTCTAAATCAGTTGAACCAGTATGGGGAGAAGTTATATGATAGAGATATGCTCCATGGTCATATGACGGCATCAGCCATTATCTTAAATCCCCAGCTAGATAAGATCTTGATGGTTCATCACAATATATATGATAGTTATGCATGGCCTGGAGGACATAGCGATGGGGAAGAGGATCTCTACCGAGTTGCTTATGAAGAAGCCAAAGAAGAGACTGGTGTGGAGAAACTCTATCCTATTAGCAGAAATATTATTTCTATGGAATCCCTACCTGTAAAGGAACATATGAAGAATGGAAAACAGGTGAAGGCTCATGATCATTATAATGTGACCTTTGGTTTTATTTGTTCTGAAAAGGAGCAGCTGAAGATAAAGCCGGATGAAAATAAGAGTGTAAACTGGATTGATATAGAGAAATTGGATCAATATTGTGAAGAAGAGGAAATGATACCAATCTACCAGGATAATATTCACCATATCCAATATTTGATGAAAGAGAAAAGAAAGAACTATGAAAAGCTACCAGAAAGATTATTGCATTGGTATAAGAAAAATGCCCGGCAATTACCATGGCGGCGAGATCAGGATCCCTATCATATTTGGCTATCGGAGATTATGCTCCAACAGACACGGGTAGATACGGTGATTGATTATTATCATCGGTTTCTTGAAGTCTTTCCTACAATATACGATTTGGCTAATGCAGATATAGAAAGAGTCCTAAAACTGTGGGAAGGCTTGGGCTATTATTCAAGGGCGCGAAATCTACACAAAACCGCAAAGATTATCCTGGAAAGATATGAAGGTAAATTTCCTAGGAACTATAAAGAATTATTGACACTGCCTGGTATCGGAAGTTATACTGCCGGAGCCATTGGATCCATTAGTTTCAATCTACCTGTAGCAGCTGTAGATGGTAATGTACTACGGGTCATTTCTAGAATTACAGAGGATTATCGTTGTATTGACCATGAAAGTATAAAAAAGGAAATCGGAGAGAATCTAGAGGAAGTCTATCCTAAAGATCAATGCGGTGATTTTACCCAAAGTCTGATGGAGTTGGGCGCGACCATCTGTCTACCAAATGGTGTTCCACTTTGTCACCAATGTCCAGTAAAGGATATCTGTATGGCAAATAAAAATGGAACACAAGAATTCCTTCCAGTGAGAAAAAAGAAGACAGCTCGTAAAGAGCAACAAAAAACTATTTTTGTGTTCAACGTTCAAGGGAAAATTGCCCTACAAAGACGTGAAGAAAAATGTGTCCTTGAAGGAATGTGGGAACTACCCAATGTGGAAGGGATTTTAGAAAAGAGAGAAGTGTCCTCTTATATGGAGCAATTGGGTATCTTCAGATACAGAATTGAAAAATCTAAAAAAGGACAACATATTTTTACACATATCAAATGGGAAATGGTGTGCTATTACATCCAGTGTGAAGAGACCTTTGGCGCCTATATTTGGGCGGATACTGAAGCCTTAGAAAAAGAATACTCCATTCCCACCGCTTTTAAAAAGTTTTTAAATTCTAAATAGCATTAGTAAAAAAAGACAATATTTCCAAAAGAAGTTGTTATACTGGTTTAATTTTATCAGTTAACAACTTTTTTTATATTGACTTTATTTTCTTACTTTGATAAAATCACCCATACGTCTAAAAAATAGAGAGGAGGGTTTTATATGATTATTGAAGCAAATGAATTATCGAAGAGATATAAGATGCCGAAAAGAAAACCAGGCATCGTAGGCGGATTAAAGAACATTTTTCATAAGGAATATGAAGAAATAATTGCTTTGGATAAGATTTGTTTTGAAGTAAAAGAAGGGGAACTGGTTGGGTATATTGGCCCAAATGGGGCTGGAAAGTCTACTACAATAAAAATACTAAGCGGTATTTTAACGCCGGATTCAGGAGAATGTAGAGTACTGGGGAAAGTTCCATACAAGGAAAGGATCGACTATGTAAAGGATATAGGAGTAGTATTCGGTCAGAGAACACAGCTGTGGTGGGACTTGCCTGTTATTGATTCTTTTGAACTATTAAAGGATATTTATAAGATCCCTTTAGGAGATTATTTAAAGATAAAAAAGGAATTGATAACTTGGCTTGATCTAGAAAGTTTTATAAATACTCCTGTAAGGCAGTTAAGTTTAGGACAAAAGATGCGATGTGAATTAGCTGCATCATTGCTCCATTCTCCAAAAATACTTTTCCTTGATGAACCTACCATTGGATTGGATGCCATATCCAAATTATCTGTTAGAGAATTTATAAAGAAATTGAATAAAGAAAGAGGAGTTACAGTCATTCTTACAACCCATGATATGGATGATATCGAAAGCCTATGCAATAGAGTCATCGTCATTGGAAAGGGGAAAATCCTTTTGGATGGTTCATTACAATCCCTTAGAAACACAGTGTCTAAAGATCGAAGATTAATTTTAGATTATGATGGAGGAAATGGTGGCATTTCAATCCTAGGGGCAACTCCCATTAGTAAAGAAAACAATAGGCTTGTCATTGATTTTAACCCAGACATCATCACACCTGCAGATTTAATTACCACATTATCCACTCAATATAAAATAAAAGATATATTAATAGAAAACCCTGCCATTGAAGAAATTATTGCTAAACTATATGGAGAATTCAATATATGAAGGCCTTTATATCTATTATAAGAATTAGATTTAATTTATTATTGCAATATCGAATTGCAGCTATAGCCGGTGGAGTTACCCAATTTTTCTTTGGGATGATTATGATTATGGTATTATATGGATTTTATAGTTCTTCAGATGGAGAAATGCCGATGAGCTATCAATCAGCCATTACATATATATGGATGGGTCAAGCGATGCTGGGGATGCTACCGTGGAATGGAGATATGGAAATACAAAATTTAATAAGAACAGGAAATGTAAGCTATGAGCTTTTAAGACCTATGAATCTATATAACTATTGGTTTGCAAGAGCATTTGCACTCAGAACAGCACCAACCCTTCTAAAATCAATACCTATATTTATTATTGCACTATTATTACCAAGTGACTATAAAATGCACTTGCCTCCAAATGTATCATCATTCATTGCTTGGATTCTAACGACTTTTGGAGCCCTTATGATTTCTTGTACCATAACAAATATCATAAATATAACCACACTTTACTCCATTTCAGGAGATGGTATACAAAGGCTATTATCATCTATCGTTACCATATTTTCAGGAATGGTAGTACCTTTACCTCTATTTCCAGAAAAATTAAAGCAAATCTTGAGCTATTTACCATTTAGCGGGTTGGTTGATATCCCGACGCGATTTTTTACTGGAGAGATTGCTTTTAATCAATTATTGGGGTATTTTTGCTTCCAATGTTTATGGGCGGTATTACTATATATTTTAGGCCAATGGATTTTAAATAGAAAAATAAAAGACTTAATAGTGCAGGGAGGATAGATATGGATAGTATAAAATTATATTTCAAATATTTTCGATTCAATATAGAATCCCAGCTCCAATATAAGACCTCCTTTATTATGATGTCTATAGGACATTTTTTGATAACTTTTATTGAATTCCTTGGTGTATGGGTATTATTTGAGAGATTCGGAAATATACAAGGATTTATTTTTGAAGAAGCAGCCTTATTCTACGGTATCGTTCATATGGCCTTTGCCATTACAGAAGGATGGACAAGGGGATTTGATACTTTCCCTAAATTAGTAAGGTTGGGAGATTTTGATAGAATACTACTTAGACCAAGGACTACTGTACTACAGATTTTAGGGCATGACATCCAGATGATGAGAATAGGAAGATTCATGCAAGGGCTGGTAGTACTTATATGGGCAATATTTAAGTTAAATATTGAATGGACTTTAGGAAAGACTCTGCTACTGATTGGGTCAATAATAGGAGGAAATTTTTTGTTTTCAGGTCTTATCGTACTTCAAGCTACCCTATCATTTTGGTCGGTACAAAGTTTAGAAATAGTAAACTCCTTTACTTATGGTGGAGTACAGGCTGCCCAATACCCTATATCTATTTACAAACCATGGTTTAGAAAAATACTTATATACATCATACCCTTAGCTACAGTCAATTATTTTCCTGCTATGACCATATTGGGAAAGTCTGATTTGTTAAGTTTCTCCAAATGGATAGGGTGGTTTTCACCACTCTTTGGAATCCTATTTTTTATATTCTCTTTATCCATATGGAGAATAGGTGTAAAACATTATACATCTACAGGCAGTTAGGTAGCCAAATTACTTTTTAAGACTCCCTTGTTAATATCTTTGTGATTTCCTCGTTTTCCATAATTTCTTCTAAATTAAGTATGTTAAAATTTTGAAGTATTCTAAGGATATTCTTATTATCAAAGGGAGTTAATATAAAGGATTCTTCACCAAAATCATTAACCCGTTTTGTTGCACTATCTATATCTAAATTTGTTCTAGGTCCACCGACACAACCACCGACACAGCCCATACCTTCTATAAAGTTTGCGTCAAAATCCTTGTTATCCCGTAGGTCATCTAATATACCTTTGCATTCCTTTACGCCATGTACCTTTTTAGACTTCAATTTTACAACCCTAGTAGGTTCAAGGCGATTGACAGCAGTTTTAACTGCAAAACTAACGCCACCAGTTCTTGCATAAAGTCTACCGCCTAATGAAGCATGGTCCACATCATCAGGCTCTATTTTATCTAAATCTATATTTAAAGCTTCAAATATTTCCTTCAATTCTCTAAAATTTAATACATAATCTATAGCTCCCTCAAGATGAGGTTCCTTTGCCTCGGATTTTTTAGCTATACAGGGACCAATAAATACAACTTTAGCATTATCATATAGTTTTTTTAAGATTCTTCCTGATGCAATCATAGGAGACACAGAGGGGGACATCTTTTCATATAATTTAGAGTAATTCTTTTTAACCATGTTAAACCAAATAGGACAACAACAGCTGGTTAAAAAGAAGTCTTCTTTGTTTTTCACCAATTTATTAAATTCAAATGCCTCTTTTATGGTTAATAGATCAGCGAATAAAGCTACTTCTATTAAATCTTTAAAACCCATTAATTTTAAAGCTGTCCTCAATTGTCCCATACTTACCTTATCTCCAAATTGACCTACTGCTGCTGGTGCAATAGTAGCATAAACAGGCGTATCTCTATCTTTTAGTAAATCTATTATTGGTATGAATTCAATTTTATCAGCGATAGCCCCAAAGTCACAATCAGAAACACAATGTCCGCAACTTAAACATTTATCATTTATAATCAAAGGCTTAGTATTTCTTCTATAAATTGGATCTTCATATTTACATTCCACAATACATTTGTCATGATGTTCATCACAAAATTCACAAGGACCATCAATGTTTGTTACAATAGGATGGGTGATTTTATTTGACTTTAAAAGATCTAATTCATCTTCAAACCTCACATTGCCCTTAGGATTCAAACCCATGGCAACTCGCATATGATCTCTTATAAAAGGGAGATCACTATCTTTAAAATCATATTTTATCTTTATATCATTAACCAAGTCTTCTAAATCAGAAACATCTTTAATCCTTCTATTCCAAAAAGCTTTAATCAACTCTTGAAATATAAACATTCTTTTTTCATTAAAATCTTTATACTGTTCTAGCAAATATAACACCTCAATTTTATAATACATATTTATTTATTTTTACCTTAAATTGATTAAATATGTATACTTAATTCCATTGCGGTTTGTTGACATCAATTATAAGAATATGTATAATGAAAGTATAAATTAAGAAAGGGCAAGGTATTTATAGAATGATTATATAATCCACTTTTAAATTCATGAAAAGATTAACAAGATAAAATCGGAAAATCATTTTTCAAATGATTTTATTGTTGTTTAATTTTTTGCGTAATATAGGTGGATAGTATTCAATAGCTATAATAACTTGCATGCATTTATCTTTTATTATTATACTAATATAATCATCATTTATATTGGTGTAATAGTTATATTGATGAAGTTATTAATGAATGTGCTATCCTCCTAAAGACAAGGAGGATTTTTTATGTTATTAGTTGAATTAAATGGAGTTAAAAAATACTACGGGGACCGATTGGTATTGGATATTGATGATTTAAAGATTTATTCAAAGGATCGTATTGGGATCGTTGGTTTAAATGGAGCGGGAAAGACCACTTTAATTGATATACTAAGTCATAGAGTTGAGCCAGATGAAGGTTGGGTAAAAATTCATGGAAAACATGAGTATATTTCTCAATTGGTGGAGCCGGATTATAAAAATATTAGTAGTGAAATGGCTTCTAAGTTTGGAGTGGAAAATACTTGGAATGACAATATGAGTGGCGGAGAAAAAACAAGATTTAAACTGGCTCATAGTCTCAGTAATGATAGTTTAATAATGTTTGCAGATGAACCAACAAGCAATTTAGACATTGAGGGAACCCAAATATTGGAGGATAGTCTTCTTGAATATAATGGATCATTAGTTATCATTTCTCATGATAGAGATGTTTTAGATAAACTATGTAATAAGATCATTGAAATAGAGAATGGCTAGATTAAAACATACAGTGGTAATTATACAGAATATAAGGAACAAAAACAACAGGAAAGACAAAGGGCTTTATTTGAATATAATGAATATCAAAATGAGAAAAAAAGACTGGAAGGAGTCATATTACAAACCAGCCAAAAATCTCAAAATATTAAGGGGCCACCTAAAAGAATGGGAAATTCGGAGGCAAGACTTCATAAAATGGGTGGACAAAATGCAAAAGCAACTCTTGATAAAAAGGTAAAAAATCTTAGAAAAAGAATTGAACACCTGGAGCCAAAGGAGAAACCTTTAGAACATGGAAAAGCAAAGATAGATATACTTGATTCAAGTAAGATTCATAGTAAAATAATCATCGAAGGTAAAAAAATCAATAAAAAATTTCATAAGAAGACGATATTTAAAGATGCAGAGTTTTCTATCTTTAATGCTAATAAAATTGCTCTAATAGGTCCCAATGGATGTGGTAAATCTACCTTAATCAAAATGATAATAGACCATCACCCAACTATTAGGGTTGCCCATGGTGCTAAGATTGGATATTTTAGTCAAGATATGAGTATTTTAGACGATAATTTAAGTATCATAGAAAATGTAATGAATACAAGTATCCACCCTGAGAGCTTTGCAAGATTATTACTTGCTAGATTACTTTTTAAAGGAAATTCTGTATATAAAAAAGTTGGTGTTTTAAGTGGCGGAGAACAAGTGAAGGCTTCTTTTGCCAAGATTATACTTCAAGATATTAATTTGCTGATATTGGATGAGCCAACCAATTATCTAGATATAGACTCCCTTGAAGCCATAGAGTCTACATTAAAAGACTATGATAAAACACTGCTCTTAGTATCCCATGATAGAAGATTTATCAGCGCTATTGCAGATCATATAATGACAATAGAGAATTATAAGATTCATATATTTAAGGGAGGATATGAAGAATTCTTAGAAAGAAATAATAAATCCCATGGAGGAGAGGAGATACAAAAACAAATTATTGTTCTTGAAACTAAGCTCTCAGAAGTAATAGGAAAGTTATCCATTGAATCGAAAAATGAAAATTTAGAGGCACTAGATAAGGAGTATTATAATTTATTAGGTGAAATCAAAGAGTTAAAAGGGAAGTTATAGGTGATGTTTATTAAAATATATAAGTTTGGGTATATTTGATAGTAGAATTCTAAAGTGGAAGCGAGGTTAATTATGGAATATAATATACTGGTAGTTGAGGATGAAAAAAATATCCTTGACGTTATTAAAGCCTATCTTGAAAAGGAAAACTATAATATAATAACAGCAACAGATGGTGAAAAGGCTTTGGAACTATTTCAAACAATGGATGTTCACTTGATTATTTTAGACCTAATGATACCGAAGATTTCTGGGGAAGAAGTATGTAAGAGAATAAGAGATACTTCTGATGTTCCAATAATTATGCTAACGGCAAAAGTAGATATAGAAAATAAAATTGAAGGTTTAAATATTGGGGCAGATGACTATATTACAAAACCCTTTAGTCCAAAGGAACTTGTCAGTCGTGTAAAGGCCTTACTTAGAAGATCTTATAAAGGAACTAGACTACTAACTGAACTTTTAAGTTTTAATAATAATGATTTAGTAATCGATAAGGACAAAATGATGGTCACCAAAGATAATACCAACATTTCTTTAACCACCATAGAATTTAAAATCCTATTTGCCTTAGCATCTAATAATTCTATAGTTTTATCAAGGGAACAGCTTATAGATATTGCTTTTGGTAATGATTATGAAGGTTATGATAGAACAATTGATACCCACATAAAAAACCTACGACAAAAAATTGAAAGGGATCCTAAAAATCCAGAGTATATTACAACAGTTTATGGAGCAGGATACAGATTTGAAGGGTAGAATTTACAAATAAAAAGTAGGCTAGGGAAAAAACCCCTAGCCTACTTCTTCTTATTTAGATTACAACAATCCATTCTTCCATTTCCAAATTCTTCAGTATTCGCTTTTGCTAATTTATCTAAGAAATTTTTTATCCATTTCAGCATAGAATATTCCCCCTATTAAAATCTATTACCTCTCATCATCATTCCATGGCCCATACCGCCATTTCTATGACCTCCACCGCAGCCTCTGCCACCATGTAAGTATCCATTTTCCTCATGAAATTCATCCATATATTTAAAATGCTCTTCCCATTCTTTTGCTTCTGTTTCAGTAATTGTTCCATTTTCTAAAGCACTGTTTAGTCTTTCTTCTCTAAACTCAGCTCTTTCTTTTAATAATTCTTCCATGGATTCTACTGAATATTCAGAGTGGTATCTTCCTGGAAATTTCATTCCTGAAATGCCATTATCAGCATAAGCTACTACAGTGCCGATGGTCAACGTTAATACTAAACCTAAAACAATTGATATCTTTTTCATATCATTTCGTCCAATTTATTTTTTTATTTTTTCATTAAGTACATTATATAAATAGATTATGAAGGAAATATGAAGATATATGAAAATTAGTGATATAATATAATTGAACTTAGGAGAATTGACAGCATTACCTAAAAATATCATAGGAGGACGAAAATGAAATTATCCAGAAAGCTGAATCTAAGCTTTATTATTGCTATATTAATCTCTATAACAATCATTAGTATAACTGCCAATATTATGATAAATGACAGGTTTGAGAATTATCTAGTTGATGAACGTCATACTAAATTTGATAGAATTTATGAGAACATAAACTCATTATATATAAATGATGAGCTCCAAATGAACGAAATGGATTTGATACATTATGCCATAGCTGAAGATATTGATATTAAAATTAAGAATACAGATAATAGAATTATTTTTGATTCAAGTAGGAATATGGGAATGGGTATGGGTATGCATGGTGGTATGATGCATAGAAACCATAGTAGCCATAGAGTTATTGAAGGCAACTATTTAGAAGAATCCTATTTGCTAACAGATGATAATACTAATATTGGTACCTTAATTATTGGATATATTGACAACTCTTATTTAACAGAAAGTGCACTTATTTTTAAAAGTACTTTAAGTAAATCAATATTTATATCTAGCTTTATTACCATAATTTTAGGTGTATTAATTAGTATGTATCTATCTAGAAGTTTGACATTGCCTCTAGTTCATATTAGAGACATAGCAGTAAATATAAGGCAGGGAAATCTTGATTCTAGATCTAATATCAATACCAACACATTAGAAATAAAAGATTTATCTGACTCTATTAATTTTCTTGGTGAGACATTAAGCAAAGAAGAAATATCAAGAAAAGCATATGCCAGTGATATTTCTCATGAACTAAGAACTCCACTGACCACTTTAAAGACTCATTTAGAAGCTATGTTAGATGAGGTATGGGAGCCAAATAAAAAACATCTAAGCATTCTTTTAGAAGAGGTCAATAGGCTATCGAAGTTTACAGATGACCTAAGTGATTCTTTTGATTCAAAAGCGTATCATATTGACTTAGACAAAAGCACATTTAATGTATCCAAAGAACTTAAGGATATAATTACAGCTTTTACACCTATTTATAATAAGGATAACTATGTGATCACTTCTTCAATTGAAGATAATATTCAGCTGACTTTAGATAAAGATAAATTCAATCAAATCATCAATAATTTATTATCCAATTCTCAGAAGTACTTAGGTGAAAATGGCAAAGTACACATTGATTTAATAAAAGAAAAGAAGAATATAATTATAAAAGTTAAGGATAATGGTACAGGTATCCATTCAAAGGACTTACCTTATATATTTGATAGATTTTATAGAGTTGATTCCTCAAGAAATAAAGGTACAGGTGGCAGTGGTCTAGGACTTTCGATTGTGAAGAGTTTAGTTGAAGCACATGGTGGAACTATTCAAATGGATAGCATATATGGGCAAGGAACTGAAGTAACAATAATATTGCCAAGATAGATGGGAATCTAAGTAATTAACTGAATATTAGATTTATCATTATAAGTCAATAAAGATTTTAAAAAAGGGTAAAGATAAGGTATATCATCACGTTTTAACAAGGAGGATTTATTGGATTTATGTTTAAGAAATTTTCATGGTTTATTTCCTATTATAAAATTAAATATTTATTTGCAATTCTTTTTTTGCTTTTAAGCAACTTGGTGGGATTGATACCGCCTTATATAACTGGTAGATTAACGGATATGATATTTGAGGGGACGATTGCTTTAAGACCTTTCCTTATTATTTTACTTGTTAATCTTGTTGTCGTAGTCATCAAATATTTCTTTGCTATGGGCTGGTCTTACTTTACATTTAGAGCGTCAGATGAGATAGATATCAAAGCTAGAGACAATTTAATGACTAAGTTTTTAAAACAATCCCTAAAATTCTTTGAAAAGAACTCTACAGGTGCATTAATGGCGAAATCCACCAATGATGTCAATAGCCTTAGTGAATTAGCAGGCTTTGGTACTCTTAGTCTCTTTGACTCTACAGTATTTCCTTTGCTAATTATTATAATGATGATGGTGGTTGTAGATGTTAAGTTGACTTTAGCTGCTATTATACCTCTGCCAATTCTAGCATATTTGGTTATTTGGTTAGGTAACAAGATTTATACTAGGTGGGATAAGGTACAAAGAGCATTTGACAACCTAAATATCAACGTTCTAGAAGATGTGGAAGGCATAAGAATCATTCGAGTATTTAACCTTCAAAAATCAAGATACCAAAAGTTTGAAAAAAGAGGACAGGATCTAGTAGATAGGAATCTAAGTGTAGTAAAATACCAAGCCCTCATGACTCCTGTTCAAAGTATTATACCTGCTCTTACATTTATCATTGCAATTGGTTATGGTTCCTTTTTAATCTCTAAAGGTGAGATTTCAATCGGACAGTTGGTTTCATTTACCTATTATTTAAATATGTTGGTATGGCCAATGTATGCCTTTGGAAACTTTATCAATATTAAACAACAGGCCAATGCTTCAATGGATAGAATACAGGAGGTATTGGATTACGAAGAAGATATTGTTGAAAGTAATGATGTCATAGATTTAAAGGCTAATCCAGACATAGAATTTAAAAATCATAGTTTTAAATATCCATCATCTAAGGAAGACATATTGAAGGATATAGATATAAAAATAGCTAGTGGAAAATCACTTGGGGTACTGGGTAAGACTGGTTCTGGGAAGTCAACATTTATAAAGCAATTACTAAGCATTTATCCTATAGACACAAATGGTATATATCTTAATGGTAATAGGATGGATAAATACTCGATTTCTAGTATTCGAGAGTTCATTGGATATGTACCACAAAAACATATGATATTTTCAAAAAGTATCAGGGATAATATAAAACTTTCTAAGCCAGATGCATCAGATGAAGAAGTTATGGATGCAATAAGACTTGCTGACTTAGAAAAAGATTTAAGTACCTTTCCTAAAGGATTAGATACACTTGCAGGTGAAAAGGGGATTTCACTATCAGGGGGCCAAAAACAGAGAATTGCTATTGCTAGAGCATTTTTAAAGAACCCTGATATATTGATACTTGATGATGCTATGAGTGCAGTTGATGGTAGAACAGAAAGAAATATCATCAACAATATTGGTTCAAGAAGAAAAGGGAAGACTACTATTATTGCATCTCATAGAATAAGCCAAGTAAAGGACCTTGATGAGATCATAGTCTTGGATAATGGAAAAATAGTGGAAAAAGGAACTCACGAAGAACTTCTAAAGGAAGGAAAGTGGTATTCAGAGCAATATCAGAACCAAATAGCAAGGAGTCGTTTTGATGAAGAATAAATTACGAAATGAATTTGTAACTAAAAAACTAAAACAATATGCAAAAAAAGAATCTAAACCTTTGTCAATTGGATTACTGTTATCAATGGTAAGGACAGCTTTAGAAATTATAGGACCTATTATCATTGGATATATATTAAATAATTATATAAGCCTAGATATGAAAAAAACTGATTTTATCTCAATTATAAAACTTCTTGGGATTTATTTAGCCGTATATCTTCTGAATGGTTTGTTTGCTAACCTGTCACTGATAGCTTTCGAACAGGCAGCAAATGAAATTGCATTTAATGTGCAAAAAGATGTATATAAACATGTGAACAGGCTACCAATTTCATATTTTGACAATTTGCCTGCTGGGGATATTGTGTCTCGAATTACAAATGATACAAATAAGTTAAAGACCATGTTTCAACTTATTTTAGCTGATATGACAACATCCAGTATTATGATCGTTTCTATATATGGTATGATTCTTATAACAAATTGGAGAGTAGCAGTTTTATTATTATTACTTGTCCCAATGATATACATTATATTTAGGGACTTAAGATATAAGACATCAAAATATACTAGTCTTAATCGAGAGTATGTTGGGGAAATAAATGCGAGTATCAATGAAAACATACAGAACATGGAAATTATTCAGGTATTTAATAGGCAAAATTATCTCAAAGATGAATTTGATGATATTAATCAAAATATATTCGACACAAATTTAGAAATTACAAAAGTGATGAGTTATGGAGGGTATAGAGCTATTGACGCTCTTAGTTATGTTGGAACAATTCTATCACTATTATATTTTGGTATTGGTAGGATCACTGGAAGCTATGCAGTAACTGTTGGTAGTTTGTATATCGTAATAGATTATGTGTCAAAGATTTTTAACAATGTAAGTACTGTAGTTACAAGATTTGGTGAGTTGGAGCAATCCTATGCTTCTGCAACCCACGTATTCGATTTATTAAGGCTTGACACTATGGATGAGCTACCTGGTGAACTTTTAGAAGTTAAAGGTAATGTTAAATTTGAAGATGTATATTTTGCATATGATGAAGAAGACGTACTAAGAGGGGTAGATTTTGAAGTTAAAAGCGGAGAAAGTATTGCCTTTGTTGGTTCAACTGGCAGTGGGAAAAGTACTATAATAAACTTAATTTTGAAGTTTTATGATCCCAGACTAGGAAGTATCTATATCGATGGCAAAGATATTAAAGATATCAATAGAAACTCACTTAGAGAAGAGATGGCAGTAGTACTCCAAGACTCTTTTCTTTTTGAAACCGATGTAAAGGACAATATAAGACTTGATGATGATAAATTTAGTGATGAAGAAATTAAAGAAGCCTTAATAAATGTAGGTGGAGAATCCTTAGTTAAAAGAGGAATCCACCAGAAGATATTTGAAAAAGGGAACAATCTTAGTCAAGGTGAAAAACAATTAATATCTTTTGCCAGGGCTTATATCAGGAATCCAAAGATTTTGATATTAGATGAAGCAACTTCAAATATTGATACAGAAACTGAAAAGATCATACAAAAAGGTATAGAAAAGTTAAAAGAAAATAGAACGACCTTCATAATTGCTCACAGGCTTTCAACCATAAAAGATGTAGATAAGATTATAGTTCTAAACAAGGGTAAGATTATAGAAAGAGGAAATCATGAATCATTACTTGCCCAGGATGGATTATATAAAAATATGTACGACGAACAGATGAAAAATCAATAGATTTGGTTCGAATTTTTATGACATATTCGGTAGATACTAAAAGATATCTATAAAAATTGCAAAGGATGAACAATCATGAATAAAGATATAGGAAAAGATACTGGCTGGAATTTTGATAATAGTTATCTAAGGCTATCCCCAAAGCTTTATACAAAGCAGGATTTAAATCCCGTACTTTCTCCTGAGCTAGTGGCATTAAATAAAGATTTAGCCATATCATTAGGACTAAACATTGATGCTTTACAAAGTGAACAGGGTATATCTGTATTGGCTGGTAATAGGATTCCAGAAGGTTCTACTCCAATTGCCCAGGCCTATGCAGGTCATCAATTTGGGCACTTTACCATATTGGGAGACGGGAGAGCTTTATTAATTGGAGAACAGATGACCCCAAATGGTGATAGATTTGATATTCAATTAAAGGGGAGTGGAAGAACACCCTATTCACGAGGCGGAGACGGCAGAGCTGCCCTAGGACCAATGCTTAGGGAATATATCATTAGTGAGGCAATGGAGGGGCTTAGAATTCCCACAACAAGAAGCCTTGCTGTTGTAGCAACCGGTGAGAATATTCCAAGAGAAACTTATTTACCCGGTGCAATCCTAACCAGAGTAGCCATGAGTAATATTAGGGTGGGGACATTCCAGTATATTTCAGTAAATGGAAATCATGAAGACTTACGTGAACTAAGTGATTATACAATAAAAAGACACTATCCAGATATAGAAAATGAAAAATACAAGTACCTGCTTTTTCTTAAGAAAGTTATAAAAAGGCAAGCTGAGTTAATTGCAAAATGGCAGGCTGTAGGCTTTATTCATGGGGTAATGAATACTGATAATATGACAATCAGCGGTGAAACGATAGATTACGGGCCTTGCGCGTTTATGGATGAATATGACCCTAAAACTGGCCG
>JAAYGX010000006.1 GCA_012735585.1 Tissierella sp. | reverse complement strand
GCTATAAGTATTGCAACCATGGGATTTATTTAGATTTACTTTAAAATAGCAAACGATATCAAATTTTTTGCTTTTAGAAAAGACTCTTGACATTGAAATGGTTCTATTATAACATATACAAAACCATTTAAAACTTTAACGCGATAAAGCGAAGTTTAAAATATGAAAGGGATGAATTGTTTTGAAAAAAAGAGCAATTATTAGCCTTATGCTAGCACTTATATTATTATTATCTGCTTGTGGAAGTAGTAATACTCCAGTTGGGCCAACAAATGGAGGTAGTACAATACCTGATGAAGAAATGGGTGAATTAGTACCACCATTAACTTTCTATTCTTCATTACCAGAGCAAAACATGGTTAATTATGAAATGGTTAATCAAATCGTTGAGGATATGACGAAAATAGGTATAGACGTTACCAACGAACCAACTGATTTTGCTGTACTTATAGATAGAATTTATGGCGAAGAAATGGATTATGACGGATATACCATAGGCTGGTCAGGTAGACTTGAGAGGTTAGACCCTGATATGTTTATTCACTCCATCAATCACTCAGATAATGCAGGGGTTGGGGGAAATAACACAAATAGATACAAAAATCCTGAATTTGATGCTGTCGCAGATGCACAAAGACAAGAGATGGATCTTGATAAGAGAAGAGAATTAGCTTTTGAAGCACAAAGAATATTAGCTGAAGATGTACCACAAGTTACACTTTATAGCCGTGGGAATGTTCAAGCCTATAACAAAGAAAAATATGCTGATGTAATTTCAATACCAGGGGAAGGATTATTCAATGAGTGGACTCCAATAAGGACAAAACCTTTAACAGATCACAAAACTCTAATAGTAGCAAGTAATGTAAATATCGATAATCTAAATCCAATGGCAGCAAACTCAGTATATGAGTGGAGAAATCTTAGACTAATCTATGATAAATTAGCTAGATTAAGTCCTGAGATAGAGGCAGTTCCATCAGCAGCTAGTGGATGGGATATAGTAGATGATACAACAATAGATGTTCATCTAAAAGAAGGTTTGAAATTCCATGATGGTGAAGCATTAACTGTAGAAGATGTTAAGTTCACTTATGATTCATTTATTGAAAATGAAGTAGCCTATTTCTGGAGTTTCTTAGAGCCTATTGAATCAGTAGAGGTCACTGGAGACAATACAGTTAGATTTAATCTAAAAAGACCATTTGCATCTTTTGTAACAAATACATTGACTCAAATTCCAATACTTCCACAACATATTTGGGAATCCATAAGTGATCCAATAAACTATGAAAATAGCACCCCTATAGGAAGTGGACCTTTTGTATTTAAAAACTTTAGACCAGGTGAAGAATTAGTAGCAGATACAAATCCAGACTACCACGAAGATATAGCAATTGATGGATATATCTTCAAGATATTTGGTTCTCCTGAAGGTATATTAACTTCATTAGAATTAAAAGATGTGGATTTACTTTCAAATGAACTAGTACCGGCTCATATAGACTTAATCAAAGCTAATGAAGGCGGTAAATATAATCATTTAGCTATGAGTGAGGTAGATGATATAGGGTTCTTCTATTTAGGATTCAACCTTAATAGAAAGCCATTTGACAATAAGGACTTTAGAATCGCAATGACCTATTTAACAGACTATGATTTAGCGGTAGATGTATTATTAAATGGTTATGGTGCAAGAGGTGGGGGAGGGCTTGTTATAGTAGAAGCCAATGAATTCTGGTATAATCCAGAAACTCCAATCTATGACACTTATGATCCAGAGAAGGCAAAGGAAGTCCTTGCAGAAGCAGGATTTACTTGGGATAGTGATGGCAAACTTCGTATGCCAAAAGAATAATTCAATTAGCACTAAAAGATATAAACATAAAAGTCGATTAACTCGACTTTTATGTTTATATGATTATTCACGTAATAGAAAGGATGGTGGATAGATGCTGAATTATATAGCTAGAAGAGTAGGGATTATGCTACTTATGATAATTTTAGTATCCACAATGATATTTTTCTTGTTTAGGGCTATGCCAGGAGATCCAACAGCATTCGTGGTAGATCCATCCATGGCACCGGAAGCTAGGCAAGTTTTAATTGAGAGATATGGATTAGATGGAAGCTTATGGGATCAATATAAAGTATTTATCAAGGATTTAGTAAAATTTGATTTAGGAAATTCATTTTTCTATGGAAGACCAGTAATGAAAATAATCACAGATAGAATACCAGCGACACTTATATTGATGCTTACAGGTATGATAATTGCTTATGGTATAGGGGTATTTGGTGGAGCACTTATGGCTTGGAAAAGAGGCCACAAGCTGGAATCTGCAGGAATTACAATTGCACTTATATTTCGTTCAGCACCTACATTTTGGGTTGCTTTAATGTCTATTATACTATTTTCAGTAAATCTAAAATGGTTCCCGGCACAAGGAATGAGAACTTCAGGTTATACAGGTGAGACTTTCAAAGAAATATTTATGAATTTAGACTTTCTAAAACATCTTATACTTCCATCGGTAGTTGCAGGGCTTTATTTCATAGCTACACCCTTATTAATCATGAGAAACTCCATGTTAGAGGTATTGTCTGAAGATTATATTGAGATGGCAAGAGCCAAAGGATTAAGAGAAAATAGGATTTTATACAAGCATGCTGCCAGAAATGCCTTACTGCCAGTAGTTACAGCAGGAGCATTATTTTTAGGTTCTGCCATAGGCGGTATGGTACTTCTTGAAACTGTATTTAGCTGGCCGGGATTAGGTAGAGAAATAGTACAAGCAGTTACAAGACATGATTATCCTTTAGCACAAGGAGCTTTTATAATTATGTCATCTTTGATGATGATAATGAACCTAGTAGCTGATATATTATATGCAGTATTAGACCCTAGAATATCCTATAGATAGGAATGTAAGAGATGAGAGGTGATATAGATGGTAGATGCAATGAATAAACCAAGAAGTAAAACAGTAAAACCTAAAGATAAAAGTAATAGTATTAGTAGATTATTTTTGAACAATTTAAAAAGAGATAAACTAGCCTTAATAGGGGTAGTGATTTTAGTAATATTCCTTATAATAGGGGTATTTTCTGAATCTCTAGCACCCTATGACCCAAGTACACGTCATTACAACGAAGAAGGTAAAATAAGACGACTTGAACCACCTTCAAAAGAACATCCTTTTGGAACAACGGATATAGGTAGAGATATATTTAGTCAAGTAATATTGGGAACTAGGACTGCTTTAATAGTAGGATTATTAGCTTCATTTTTAGTTACCTTTATTGGTTCGACTTTAGGAATTATATCCGGATATTTTGGTGGAAAAGTAGACGCAATTATTATGAGAATAGTAGATTTGTTCTATGCTATTCCATTTATACCATTTGTAATAGTGCTTTCAGCAGTATTGAGTCCAAGTATTTGGAATGTTATTTTAGCTGTATCATTACTTTCTTGGAGGACAGTAACCCGACTTGTAAGGTCCCAAGTATTATCAGTAGTACAAAGACCATTTATCAAGGCAGCAAGAGTATCGGGAGCAGGACATGGAAGAATAATGCTTAAATATGTATTACCAAATGTCATTCCTTTAATAATGTTGGAAATGGCTTTTAATATTAACGCAGCTATTATGGCTGAAGCAAGTATTGCCTTTTTAGGATTTGGTGATCCAACAAAACAAAGTTGGGGTCAAATTCTTCATATCAACTTTGTAACAGGAAACTCAAGAAATGCATGGTGGTGGGTGGCATCTCCAGGATTAGCTATAGTTCTACTATTAGTTTCGGTTTTCTTTGTATCAAGAGCACTTGAAGAAGTAGTAGATCCAAGATTGCGAGGTAGATAAGTATGAATTTACTAGAAGTTAAGAATTTGGACATAGATTATGTGACCAAAGAAGGAAACCTTAAAGTTGTTCGAGATGTATCCTTTACCTTAAAGCAAGGAGAAAGTGTAGGACTGGTAGGTGAAAGTGGCTGTGGAAAGACTACTTTAGCAAAGACTATTATGAGACTTTTACCTGATAATGGAGTTATTAGTGGTGGGGAGATTAACTATAAAGGTGAAAATATAGTAACTAAGAATAAAGAGGAAATTAGAAAACTAAGATTAAATGAAATAGCTATGATTTCTCAATCAGCTATGAATTCACTAAACCCAGTGTATACAGTAGGAGAACAGATAATAGAAGGGATTAGATCCCATACGAATATGAGTAAAAAAGAAGCTATAAAAAGAGCAGAGGAAGTATTTGCAATTATAGGATTGGAGAAGAAAAGGCTAAAATCATATCCACACCAAATGAGTGGAGGTATGAAACAAAGAGCTATTATAGCCATGGCGCTATCTCTAAACCCAAGTTTAATAATAGCAGATGAGCCTACAACGGCCCTTGATGTTGTGGTTCAAGATAAGATACTTAGTCAAATTACTGAGATACAAAAACAAACAAAAAGTTCTATGATATTTATAACCCACGATATATCAATTATATCTGAACTTTGTGAAACCATTATAGTAATGTATGGTGGAAAAATCATGGAAAAATCAAGTAGTAAGGTATTCTTCAAAGCACCTTATCATCCTTATTCCTTAGGATTACAAAATGCCTTTCCTAGTATTTTAGATATAGATAAAGGGGATTTGATTTCTATACCTGGTGCACCGCCAAATCTAATGGGTGAACTTAAAGGTTGCAGATTTAAAGAAAGATGCCCTTTTAGAACAGACAAATGTATGGAAGAACTACCGGAATTAAAAGAAATAGGTGAAGATCATCAGATCGCTTGTCATTACCCAGAAAGAGTAGATGAGTTTAGGGAAGAATCAAAGAAAAAAGAAACTTGGCAAATGGTAAGCGATAGAATCATCAATGAAAGTAAAGGTGATGCCTAATGAGTAATGAATATTTAATTAAAGTAGAAAATTTGAAGAAATATTATTCAATTAACAAAGGGCTTAAAGATGTATTTAGTAAAGAAAAAAGTTACGTCAAAGCCATAGATGATATTTCCTTTACCATAAATAAAGGGGAGATTTTAGGATTAGCAGGGGAAAGTGGCTCTGGTAAGACGACTACTGGAGAGATACTAGTTCAGTTACAAGAATTAACAGATGGTAGCGTAACCTTTGATGGATATGATTTTGCTGATAAAAGTAAAGAGGCAAATAGAAGATTCAGACAAGATGTCCAAATGATATTCCAGGACCCTTATGAAACACTAAATCCCAGATTTACAATTTTTGAAACCATAGCGGAGCCATTAAAAATATTTGGCATGAAAGATAAAGATGAAATTTATGAAAAGGTAATAGAAGCTTTGGAGATTGCTGAACTAAGACCTGCAGAACAATTTGCATTTAGATACCCTCATGAGCTTAGTGGTGGACAAAGACAAAGAGTAGCCATAGCAAGAGGAATAGTTATAGCACCTAAATTTATAGTGGCAGATGAGCCTGTATCTATGCTTGATGTATCCATTAGGGCAGATATATTAAATCTACTTAGGAACCTAAGGGATAAGATGGGTCTTACAATGTTATATGTATCCCATGACTTGTCAACTATTAAATATCTTTGTGACCGTATAGCTGTTATGTATCTAGGAAAAATTGTAGAAATAGGTGATGTCAAAGAGGTAATCAATAATCCACAACATCCCTATACAAAGGTATTATTGTCTTCAGTGCCAATAGCTGATCCGGATTATATAAGAGAGAGAATAGAGATAGATGATGAACTACCAGATCAAATCAATCTTCCAGTAGGATGTAGATTTGAACCTAGATGTCCATTTGCAACAGATAAATGCAAATCAGTAGATCATGCTTTATTTGAAAGAAGAGACAAACAATGGAGCGCCTGTATATATACAGATAAGGAGTTAATATTAAAAAAATGAATATCACCTTGGGAAGTCCTTCATCCATTTTTCCCCCGGATGAAGGACTTTTGTATGCCCCCATACAGGACTCCAAAATGATACCCTGCGGGGCAAATTAAGGTTGCTAACCCGATTTGTGGTGTTTTTCTATGCTGGAAGCACTCCCCAATCAAATCCTGGGGTCGCAAACAGCTGTTGCAAACATTTATTGCCGGGTATATAATTGATACAATTCGATTATTATGTAATTAGGATAAATGAATTAAAGTGAAATAAGGAAGGTTATAAATATGAAAATTGGGATTATAGGGCCATTGGATTCTGGAAAGAGGGTTGCCAGTGTTATAGAAGAATACTTTCCAGAATTAATACCCCAAATCTATGAAGCAAGTAAAGTAGAAGAAGCACATTTACAAATTGAGAAATCTGAAAGAGAATGCGATGGATTAATATTTACGGGGATTGGTATCTATTATGGTATTATTGAGAAAACTGATATTATATTACCCCATGTATATATTCCTTTTTTAACATCTAGTATTATGAAAGCCTTTTGGGAATTGAAAGAAAGGTTCCCAAATTGTAAATATGTATCTTTAGATGTTATAGAAGAAAAATCTGAAGTAGATGATGTACTTGAAGAATTAAATATAGATCAAATCAAGGTAGAAGTAATGGAGTTTAATCTTTTGATTCCGGAAAACAAATACTTGGATTTTCATTTAAATGCCCATAAAAACAATAAAGACTGTGTATCCATAATAGGTTTTGGATGGGTCTATGATCAGATTAAAAATATGGGTTATCCCTGTATAAGATTATATTCTACAAAATCAGTTATGAAAAATACTATTAGAAATCTAATTTATAAAATAAATGAAGCAAGAATAAAGGATGCAAATTTAGCTGTACAGCTTTTATATACAGAAGGGCAAGAGGATATATCCCAATATAGAAAATTAGAAATAAGTTCATTAATACAAAGCAATTTAATAGGATATTTAAAAGAGATACAAGGTAGTATATTTTCTTTAAATTGGAATAAATATCTTATATTTTCCACTAAAGGTGCAGTAGAAAATAATCATAATCTTATAAGACTAAAAAATATATTGGATTATATGAAAAAGGAAGGTATCAAAGTTTATATTGGGACAGGATTAGGGATGACAGCTTATGAAAGTGAATCAAATGCTGATAAAGCCCTAGAAGCTGCAATAAATTATGGGGATAGCTCTATATTTAAAGTAGAAGAGAACAAAATCGAAGGTCCAATATTACAAGAAGACGAGCTTAGTTATAACTTTATAATAGATAATGAAGAAATCAATAAAATGGCAGAAAAAATTGATTTAAGTCCAATCTATATACAAAAGATAAACTCAATTAAAGAAAAACATAATATAGATACATTTACAAGTGATGAACTAGCAAATTATCTAGATGTAAGTATTAGAACTGCCAATAGAATAATAAAAAAAATACTTGAAAATAATTGCGGAAAAGAAGTTGGGTTAGAGACCAACAAGACCGTAGGGAGACCTAAAAAAATAATTCAAATTAATTTTAATATTGATTAAAGCCCTTTAAAGTTTCAACTTTAAAGGGCTTTTCTTATATTTGGGATGGACAGAGCAAATATAAGAAAAAATTAACTATTGACATATTGATATCGTTTACATATAATTAAATCACACCAATAAAGGACAACCTAAAGACGTGTCCAAAATAATAAAAAGTTTTAGAATAGGAGGAATTATATAGGTAATAGTTATATTATCGGAATCATAATTTTTGTCATTCAATATTTTTTATGTAGTTAATTTTGTAAAATTTAAATTATACTTTAGGAGGAAAATGACTTGGAAAAAAAATCAAGTATTTTAACAGATTACAAGTTGCATTTAACTGTTTTGGTAGCAAGTATATTAGCTGAATTAATTGGTACAAAACGTATCGTTATGGGGGATATAACAATAGCTTTATCACCATTGATTTGGTCCATGCTTATTGTATTCGCTATATATATGATGAAACCATTAAAATTAGTTACTGAAAAAAATGCTCCACTATCCAATATCATGATGGGGATTGGATTGTCATTATTAATGGGTAAATTAGGGGTAACAAGTGGATCTTCATTGGAGCAAATTAAAGATGCAGGACTAGCTTTGGTATTACAAAACTTTGGGAACTTAGGTACAATTTTATTGGCTTTACCATTAGCACTTATGTTAGGAATGAGAAGAGAATCAGTTGGTATGGGACATGCCCTTAGTAGGGAAGCAAATGTAGGGTTGATACAAGATACTTATGGTGGAGAATCAGCAGAGTTTAGAGGAGTTATGGCGGTTTATATAGTAGGTACATTATTTGGACCTATCGTAATGAGTGTTTTAGCATCCGTTTCTATAGCTACTGGAATTGTTAGTCCATTAGCTGCATCTATGGGAGTAGGAGCAGGTAGTGCATCCATGATGACTGCAGGTTTGGCTTCGCTGATAGAGGCCTATCCAGAACTAGAGTCACAGATGACTGCATTTGCTGGACTTAGTAACTTAATTTCAAGTGTAGTTGCAATTCCTTTAGGGGTATTCTTCGGATTACCTTTAACAGAATTCTTATATGGTAAACTATCAAAAGTATTTAAAAGAAGGAGTGCGTAGAAATGGTGAAGCTTAGAGAAAATTTCAGTACCATTATAGTTGCATTAGCATTAAGTATAGTGTTTTCTACAATATGTAATATTGTGGGTTATAATTTAGGCATAGCTGAATCCTTGCCAGGTTTACTTATTTTATCAGCTATATCATTAGTTGGTTATGTTTTATCATACGTAGTACCATTAAAAAAGATTACATCTGTATTATGGATTTCATTTATAGCAATATTTGTTGCATCACCAATATCACCAGTTGCAGAGCAAGTTATTTTTCATGTAGGAAATGTTTCATTAATGGCACTTTGTACACCAATCCTAGCGTATGCAGGTGTATTAGTTGGTAAAGACTGGGGAGCATTTAAAGAGCTTGGTATTAAAGCTGTAATTATTGCTGTCGTAGTAATGGCGGGTACATTCCTAGTTTCAAGTATGTTGGGAGATTTCTTCATGATGGTATTCAATTAAGTAAGATGACTACTTTGTAATTAATATAGGAGGATTATATTATGAACATTAATGAAATTAAAGATAAAGTTATTAAGGCAATAGAAGACAATAAAGATGAAATAATTAAGGCAAGTAGAGCAATTTATTCTACACCTGAATTTGGTTATAAAGAGTTTAAATCAACAGATACTACTGTTAATTTTTTAAAGAGCCTTGGACTAGAAGTAGAGAAAAATATTGCAGTTACAGGATGTAAAGCAGTATTAAAAGGTGGAAAACCTGGACCAAATATAGCAATATTAGGTGAGCTAGATGCTATCTCTTGTGTTACACATAAAGATGCAGTTGAAACTGGAGCAGTTCATGCCTGTGGACATAATAATCAAATGGGTGGAATGTTAGGGGCTGCATTGGGTCTTGTTAAAAGTGGAGTATTAAGTGAATTAGATGGAGATGTTTCAATAATTGCAACTCCGGCAGAAGAATTTGTTGAGTTAGACTATAGAAGTCAATTAAGAGAAGAAGGTAAGCTAACTTACTTTGGTGGTAAACAGGAGCTTATTAAAAGAGGATACTTTGATGATGTAGATATGGCAATGATGTTCCATTCATCAGATATGGATGATAAAGATGCCTTAATAGGACCAGTAAGTAACGGATTCATAGGTAAAACAATTAAATTTATGGGAAAAGAATCCCATGCAGGTTCAGCACCGGAAGAAGGAATCAATGCTTTAAATGCAGCTAGTTTAGCCTTAAATAATATCCATGCACAAAGAGAAACATTCAAGGATTCGGATAGAGTTAGGGTTCATCCAATAATAACTAAAGGTGGAAATATTGTTAACTCAGTACCAGATGATGTACAAATGGAATCCTATGTAAGAGCAAGAACTATTGAAGGTATGATAGACTCAAATAAAAAGGTAGATAGAGCACTAAAAGCTGGAGCTATGGCTGTAGGAGCGAAAGTTGAGATTACAAATATTCCTGGATATTTGCCAATTCTAAGTTACCCTGAATTTGATAAATTGTTTAAAGAAAATCTATTATATTTAGGAACTCCTGAAGATAAAATCATAGAAGGTGGAGATTTCACAGGTTCATTTGACCTAGGTGATGTTTCTCATATTATGCCAACAATCCATCCAATGATTGGTGGGGTAAAGGGAAATCTTCATACTAGAGATTTTGAGACAATTGATGAAGACAAGGCTTATATAATGCCTGCTAAAGCAATGGCATTAACAGTTGTAGACCTATTATATAAAGATGCAGCTAATGCTAGAAATATTCTTGATAACTTTACACCAGTAATGACAAAAGAAGAGTATTTAAAATTCTTAGAAAGTGTAGATAATGTAGAGGTATTTGAAGGATAATATTTTGATTTAAAAGGTATCCCTGATTGAATTCATAGGGATATCTTTTTTATTTATTCTTAAGTTCCATTCTTTAATCACTTTAATGCAAAGAAGTATTCCAGAGGTAAGTATAATATGTTATAATGGATAGATATGTTCCAAAAAGGGATATATTATATAATATTAAACACAATAATCGGAGGTAATCTTATGCAGAAAAAATTAATTACAAAAGACTATATCTATATTGCATCCATGTTATTTGGATTGTTCTTTGGAGCGGGAAATTTGATATTCCCTGTATTCATGGGACAAATGGCAGGTAATAATACTTGGTATGCCATATTAGGCTTCTTAGTCACTGGCGTGGGATTGCCACTGCTTGGCATTGTAGCCATGGGAATATCAAAGAGCGATGGCCTTTATAAACTGGCAAGCAGGGTTCATCCTTTTTATAGCATATTCTTTACATCAGCATTATATTTGACTATAGGACCCTTCTTTGCAATCCCAAGGACAGCAACAGTATCTTTTGAAGTAGGTATAGCACCATTAATACCTCAAAATCAGATAAGTCTATGGTTAGGAGTATTTTCCCTATTGTTTTTCATAGCCGTATTATGGTTTTCCCTAAAACCATCCAATATATTAACATATGTGGGAAAAGTATTGAATCCACTGTTTTTATTCTTTCTAAGTATACTTATAATAGCATCAATTATCAAACCAATGGGAGATATATCACAGTTTTCAGCAACAGGAGCTTATCAGGATAATAGTTTCTTTCAAGGATTTATAGAAGGATATAATACTATGGATGCGTTGGCATCATTGGCCTTTGGTATTATAGTAATAAATGTAATTAGGGATTTAGGAATTGAGGATCCAAAGACTATAGCCTTAAGTACAGTGAAATCAGGAATTTTAAGTATGTCTTTAATGGCAATTATATATGGCTTTCTTGCAATAATGGGAACACAAAGCTTAGGCATAACAGATATTTCATCAAACGGAGGTCAGGCTTTAGCTATAATTTCTACCCACTATTTTGGCAAAGGTGGCGCATTATTATTAGCTGCAACCATAACAGTAGCCTGTCTAAAAACTGCAGTAGGACTAATTACGGCATGTAGTGAAACCTTTTCAAATATATTCAAAAATACATTAAGTTACAAAGCATATGCAGTTTTATTTTGTATTATTTCCTTTGGAATAGCAAAT
>JAAYGX010000082.1 GCA_012735585.1 Tissierella sp. | reverse complement strand
TATTGCTATTATTATTATTAGGTAACAATGACGATTGTGGTTGCCGTTAATAAAGTTTAAAAACACAGTGTAAGCTGTGTTTTTTATTTTCGTTTTTTTGTCATTCTGAACGGAGTGAAGAATCTTATTTAGTAGTAAATAAAAATAAAAAATTGGAAGAAGAATGAGTTTTGGAATTTGTGTTGAATATATCAATAAAATGAATTAATTTCTGTAATTATGGAAAAGTAAGTATATAATTATAGAGGAGATGAGTTAATTGAAAAGAAAATTAGAAAATATAGATTCATTAAATCAACTATTGCAAGGTGAATATATGGCAGTAGAAAGTTTTAACAACTTTATATCCAAGGTTGAGGATGAAAAGACTAAGAAAGTATTTCAAGAAGTTCAGTCAAAGCATAGAGAAAATATAAATCTACTAGCAGATCATATTCAAAACATTGGCGGTCAACCTGATGAAAATTTAGGCATGAAAGGAAAGATGGCTGAGGTCATGCTTAATATGAAATTAGATTATAAGGATACAAATGAGGTAATAGAAAAAGCCATAGAAGGTGAGACACAAGGTATAAACAAGGCAGAAAAAATCCTAAGAGGTAATTTGGATGATGAATCCAGGACTATTTCTGAACTTGTATTGGATAATGATAGGGATTCTATCAATAAATTAAAGGGTTAAATATGTATATAGCCTAAAGGGAAGAAGAAATGTAAAGAGTTATAAATGCATAAGCCTATGGGACAAAAGAAATTACGTACCAATGTGTTGTAGAGGATGTAAGAGTGGACTTGAAAAATAGTCCATTTTTTAATGCCTGAAGATGGTTGATAATCCTGGGTGTAAGTAAATTATTCTGGAGTTGGTGGTAACCCTTGTTCTAACATAGGCAATTTAAGATGCAAAAAGATACTTTTTTGCTTATGTCCTTATAATTTGATATTATAGGTTTATGAGAATAATAATTTCACCAGCTAAAAAAATGAGAATAGATGATAATTTTATAGATAATATAACAAATTCTAAGTTTATCAAAGAAACTCAAATCCTTTTAGATTACTTAAAGAGCCTAAGATATCAGGAGGCTAAAGAGCTATGGAAATCTAGTGATAAAATTGCCCAATTAAACTATGAAAGGGTCCATAAGATGGATCTACAGTCAAATCCTAGCCAGGCCATATTTTCTTTTGAAGGGATTCAGTATCAGTACATGGCACCAGGAGTTTTTACTGTAGAGGAACTTCACTATATTCAAGAGCATTTACTGATATTATCAGGATTCTATGGAATATTGAAGCCTTTTGATGGGGTAAGTCCTTATAGACTGGAGATGCAAGCTAAGATAAAATTAGGAGAGTACAGTTCACTGTATGAATTTTGGAAAGATAAAATTGCAAAGGAACTATTTTCTCAAAGCAAATGTATTTTAAATCTTGCATCCAAGGAGTATAGTAGGTGCATTCCTGATTATTTAAAGGAAGATGTAAGGTTTGTCACTTGTAGCTTTGGAGAATTTAATGGAGAAAAGTTAATCGAGAAAGGAACCAAGGTAATAATGGCAAGGGGAGAGATGGTACGATTTATGGCCGAAAATCAAATAAAAGACATAGAAGAAATAAAAAATTTCAAGGGACTGAATTATACTTTCTCTGAAGAACTTTCTACCAAGGATCTATTTATTTTTATTAGTTAGAATAGGGATTACCGAAATAAAGGGTAATGGCTACGAATATGATATAGACTTAAATGCTTGTGATGGAAGTCTATTAGAATATGAAAGAGAATTAGATAACTAACCATTAAAAATGTAAAAATGGACTTGAAATATAGTCCATTTTTTAATGCCTAGAGATATTGGCAAAATCCTGGGTGCAAGGATTAATCGTTCCTCTACCTAAATATTGTATAATAGTCAGTTGCAAAGTTATTAGTTAAATCAAGTTCTTTATTAACTTTTTTATGGTCAGAACTTGAATCTTTATTTGTAGATTTTGAATCCCTATTCTCTGTTTTAGAGTAACTATCTTTTTTCACGTCTTATCAATCCTTTCATATTTATTTTAATTACTCTTAGTTTGACCATAATAAATACTTCTAATCATAAGCAACTCAGTTTTCTCATTTTGCTCCATTGACTGGTCAAGTGCTGCTATAAAAGAAAACTGCAAGACTGACCCATGAGAGAATAGGATTGGATGGTAAAATTTAATAATGATGCAATAAAATTGCCTTCTTTGGAGTTAAAGTTATGGGGTGTAAATTTAAATGAAGTTAAAGAATAGTTTATATATTGATTATTTGACCGGAATGAGAAATGTCTTCGGTTTTATTGAGGTTGATTTAAAACAGGTTTTTAGCGATAATGGAGTAGTACTGATTATTGATATTGTTAACTTTAAAAAATTCAATGAAGATTATGGAAGAGTAAATGGTGATAAATGCTTAAAAGAGCTGTCTAAGGCAATAGAGAATGTCTTAGAGCATGAAAATGAAAAGAAAGTATCAGCATTTCGTACAGATGGGGATGAGTTTACAATAGTGATTCCCAGTAAAACAGCATCAGAGGTAGAAGGAATATGTAATTCAATAAAGGCTGAATTCAACAAGATAATGGATAACTATGATTTTTATAAAGTGGGTTTGCATACTCTAATAATGAGCTATGATAGCCATATTAGTTCCATAGAAGATTATTATAAATTACTTTTGACAAATTCAATTAATAATAAAGATAGTATTGGAGATAAATTTCAAGCTGATAGATTGTTGATACATATAATGGGTGGGGTTATAAGTAAGGTACGAGATACAATATCACATTATAACAATGTATACGAGCTTGCTCTTACTGATGATATATCTGGGCTTAGAAATCATCGAGCAGGGAGTGCGTATTTATTGAATTTATTGGAAGACTGTCAGAGTAAAAAGACAGAGTTTAGTATATTATTTATAGATGGTGATAGGCTCAAAAGATATAATGAAATAAGCTATGAAGCTGGAAACCAAATGATAAGAAAACTAAGTGAAATAATAACAAATTCAATAAGAAAAAGTGATAAGGTGTATAGATGGTTATCAGGAGACGAATTTATAGTGGTTTTAAGAGATGTTAATCCAGATAATGCAGTAAAATTAGCTGAAAGAATTAGGAAGGCTGTTGAAGAACAGACTAAAGATTTAGTATATCCTTTAACAATTTCTATAGGAGTTTCTACTTATCCCAACGATGGAAATAATATAGATGATATTATAAATAAAGCAGAAAAAGCAAATGCTTTGGCTAAAAATTTAGGTAAAAATAGAGTTTTAAAATGGAATTATTGATAGTTTCAATCAGTATGGTGAACCAGGGTAGATAGATTTATTATTTACCTTGGTTTTTTTATATAATTTTATATAAAAAGAAGGAATTTACTAATTATAGTAGAATAGATTAAGTAAGAATATTCTAATTCATAATGATTTAGATAGAAAAGAGGTAGATTAGAATTTGGATGTTTCCTGAATAATGGGACTAAGAATAACTTATAGAAAGGAATGATTTTGTGAATAAGGTTATAATCCAAGAATGCACTGACTACTCTATAGAGAATATCATGAATAAGATAAATAATGGAATGGATAAATTAGGTGGATGGGGGAATTTTGTTAGACCAGGTGATACTGTCTTATTGAAGGCAAATCTCATTGGCCCAAAATCCTCCGATTCTGCGGCTGTTACCCATAGTGAATTTATTAGATCATTGACCAGAATTTTAAAAAATATGGGTTGTACTGTTTGGATAGGTGATAGTTCAGGTGGTGCCATAGCTGGAATCTCACCAACAGCCCAAAGTTTTAAGGTTGCTGGGTACCAAAAGGTTGCCGAGGAAGAAGTAGCTATTATAAAAAACTTTGACAAAGAAGGAGTTTTTGAGGTACAGCCTAAAGGAAAGTTTAAAGATAAAATGTATTTAGCTAAACCTTTAATTCAAGCAGATGTTGTAATCAATGTTCCAAAACTTAAGACTCATTCAGCAACTATTTATACTGGAGCAGTTAAAAATGTATTTGGTTGTATTCCTGGTCTTCGTAAAGGAATGTATCATAAAATAGCACCTGACAAAGAAGATTTTGGTGAAATATTAACGGATATACATGAAGGGGCCAAATTCCACCTACATATAATGGACGGTATAGTTTCAATGGAAGGAGATGGGCCTACAGCAGGTTCTCCTTACCATGCTAATAAAATACTAATTAGTACAGATCCCTTAGCCTTAGATACAGTTGCCATTAAGATGCTTGGAATGGATATTGAAGAGATCGATATATTTACTTCAGCTAGAAAAAGAAATTTAGGGCAGTGGAATCTAGATAAAATAACCATAGACGGAGATTACAATTACAAATCCCTACCAGTTTTAAATAACTATAAATTACCTAAGAGATATAAAAGTACTAAAACTAGAAACAGTAAGGCTGTAATAAGGGTTGTTGACTTCTTTAAGACAAGACCTGTAATTAATATGAAGAAATGTAAAGCCTGCAATATCTGTGTAGAAAGTTGTCCTATAAAAGTAATAGATATTAAGACTAAAAAAATTGATTATGACCAATGTATAGAATGTATGTGTTGCCATGAACTATGCATGCATAAGGCTGTTGAGCTAAAGAGTGACAATGCTCTAGCTGGTATAATTTCAAAATTAAGTGCTAGATAGACTAGATTTGTACCTAAATCCCTTTGAGTCACAGGCTATAGCCAAAATATTAATAGAACCATTGTTGAAGCTAGAATGTGATGCTATAATTAAGAAGAAAGTGGAAGATACTGAGAATTCAAGGAACTATTACAAAATCATTTAGAAAAGGGATTCAAATTTTTAATCCAAGGTACAGATGCTACATTACTATTTAGAAATGCAGTAGAAAACATAAAATTATTTAATGAAACTAAAAATAATTTGTAATCAATTAAGGAGGATAAAGTATGAATTTTAAAGGTATAATTATTCTATTAATAAGTACCGTTTTATTTGATATATTATTTATCCAGCTAAAGAATTCCAATCCTCAAGCTCTTTCTATATTTGATAAGATCCCTGAAAGATGGAAAGGAAAATGGTATATTAAATGGACTTTTATTATATTGTTGTTATTGGTGTTATCTTCCATACAAGTATTGGTAAAATTAAATGACCTTGTAGGATATACTATGGCTGGATTTATATTAAGTGTGTGTAATCTTGCATTAAAAAAACCTGAAGAGAAAGGTAAAAAAAGCAAGAAGAAATCAAAATAATTAAGTGAAGTGAAGATGATATTAGAGAAGGATTTCACTTTCTCTATACTAAAATCAATCCAACTACTATATAATAGACATAATGAATAAATAGGAGGGGGTTTCTTTTGTTAGATAAAAAAGTCATAGAAGATGTACTATATGCTGCATTATCACGGGGAGGGGATTTTGCTGAAATATTCCTTGAGGATAAGTATAATGCAAATATGAGAATGGTTGGAGGAATACTTGAAAACAATATATCAGGTAAAGACTATGGTGTAGGTATTAGAATATTAGACAAATACAACAGTATATATGCTTACACAAACGACTCAAGTAAAGAGAATCTTATAAAAGTTGCCAAAGAAGCAGCACAGGCTTTAAATCAAGGACAAGTAGATGTAAGATTAAATCTTATGAAAAGTAATACTACAAATTATAATCCTATAAAAACTTTTCCAAGTAGTATTTCTAAGAAAGAGAAAGTTGATTTACTTAGAAGGGGATATGAAGCTGCAAAGAATTATGATGATGTGATTTCTCAGGTAACTGTAGGATATTTAGAAGAAGAGCAAAATGTTTTAATTGCTAATACTGATGGTTTATTAGTTCAAGACTCAAGGGTTAGGACTAGATACTCTGTCCAATCAGTAGCTACAAAAGGTAATGAAATGCAAGTAGGTTATAATGCTCCTGGAGCATCTATGGGATATGAATTTTATGACACTATAGATGTTAAAGATATTGCAAATGAAGCATCAAGAATAGCAAAGGTAGCAGTAAATGCAGATCATTGTCCAAGTGGACTTATGCCAGTTATAATCGACAATGAATTTGGTGGAGTACTATTCCATGAAGCCTGCGGACACGCATTAGAAGCTGAATTTGTCTCTAAAGATACATCTGCCTTTGCCAATAAACTAGGTCAAGTAGTTGCATCACCAGTGGTTACAGCTATTGATGACGGAACAATGCCAAATGGTTGGGGAACATCCAATGTAGATGATGAAGGTACACCTACTCAAAGAAATGTATTGATTGAAAATGGAGTTTTAAAAAGCTATTTAGTAGATAAATTAAATGGTAGAAGAATGAATACATCATCAACTGGATCAGGGCGTAGACAATCATATAAATTTGCTCCAACATCTAGAATGAATAACACTTATATTGATGCAGGAGACTCCGCATTAGATGAAATGATTAGTAATACCGAATATGGTCTATATGCTAAAAAACTAGGTGGAGGTAGTGTGGACCCTGCAACTGGGGACTTTAACTTTGCCGTAATGGAAGGATATATAGTTAAAGATGGAAAGATTCTAAAGCCTGTTAGAGGAGCTACTCTAATCGGTAATGGTGTAAAGGTACTGGAATTGATAGACATGGTTGGAAATAATTTAGAGCTTGGTCAAGGAATGTGTGGAGCCTCCAGTGGATCTATCCCAACAAATGTTGGTCAGCCAAGTATCAGAGTCAAATCCCTGACAGTGGGCGGAAGAAAGGGGGACGAATAATATGGACCATAGAGAATTTTTAATTAAATTAATAAATAAAGGACAGGAAAAGATGGAAGATGTTGAGGCTTTTCTTGTTAAACAAAAACAATTGGAAATAGAAATTTATAAAGGTGATATTGATAAATATAGTGTTGCAGAAAGTGGTGGTCTTTCCTTAAGAGGATCTTCCAATGGTAAAATGGGATACTCATATACTGAAAAGATTGAAGATGATTCAATTGATATGCTAATTGATGATGCTTTAGAAAATAGTAAATACATTGAAGGTTCAAGTGATGAGGTTATATTTTCAGGTTCAGAGTCTTACGAAGATATAAATTATTATAATGAAAGTTTAAATCAAGTGCCAACTCAAGATAAAATCAACTTTGTAATCAATCTTGAAAAGGAGGCCTATGCTTTAGATGATAGAGTATTTGCTGTAAATACTTGTGTATACCAGGAGTTTGAAGGTGAAAGATATATTGTAAATTCCAAAGGTATAGATTTATATGATAAATCCAATGGTGGAGTAACCTATATTTCTGTTGTAGTTAAAGAAGGTGAAGATACTAAGACTGGTTTTTCCTATAGAATGTTTAGTGATTTTGGAAGCCTTAATTACAAAGACATAGCAAAAGAAGCAGTAGATAGTGCAACTTCAATGTTAGGTGCAAAGAATATTAAATCAGATAATTATCCTATTATTTTTGAAAACACAACATTTGCAAGTTTGCTAGCTGCTTTTACCCCAGTTTTTTCAGCAGATAATGTACAAAAAGGGCTTTCTTTATTGAAAGGTAAAATTGGAGAAGAAATAGCTTCGCCAATCTTAAGTATTGTTGATGATCCATTTTTAAAGGATGGATTTGCATCTAGAAACTTTGATGATGAAGGTACAGCTTCAACTTTCAATAAAATTATAGATAATGGTAAACTGGAAAACCTTGCTTATAATTGGAAAACTGCTAATAAAGAAGGGGTTTCATCTACAGGTCATGCCAGCAGAAGCTATAAAGGCTCCATAAGTACCTCGCCTACGAATCTTTATGTTCTTAATGGGGATATGGAGATTAATGAGCTTATGAGTATGGCGGATAATGGATTGTATATCAATGATTTAGCAGGACTACATTCAGGTCTTAATTCAGTATCTGGTGATTTTTCATTATCTGCATCAGGCTATGAAATAGTAGATGGTGAAAAGAAAAGACCTGTAAATCAAATTACCATAGCCGGAAATTTATACGAATTATTTAAAGATATTGTAGCAATTGGCGATGACTTAAAATTTGGATTGCCATCAGCTGGATATATAGGTTCCCCAAGTATACTGATCAAATCCCTGTCTGTTTCAGGGGAATAATATTGTAACCTATGGCAATACCCCCTCATAATATATAGTGATGAGATTATGAGGGGGTTATTGTATGGTTGAAGAATTGACTATCAATCCAGATGATGATGTCACAGTTGAAACAGAGAACATAGACGATATGGGCTACAATAGAGTCGAAGAATGTTGTGGGAATGAGTCCCTATTATTTTTCTTCTTGATACTAGCAATATTTATGCAAAATGGGATATTATGTACAGATAAGGATTCACTATTATTTTTCTTTTTACTTTTAACAATTATAATGAACGGCTAATTTACCTAAAAGATGGAGTCTTAGAACAATTGTTTTGTTCTAGGACTCCATCTTTATTTAAAAAAATATTACAATTAGTATGGCACATTTAAATATATATGCTATAATATATAATAAGAAAAGACATTTAAGGTTACATATATAATAAAGAGATGTAATTATAAAATTATTAGGAGGTTTTTTAAGTGAGTTATAAGTATATTAAATGGTTTAATGAAATTGACAAACATGATATCCCAGTTGTAGGTGGTAAGGGAGCTAATCTAGGTGAGCTTACACAAAAAGGTTTAAATGTACCACCAGGATTCTGTGTAACAGCAGGTGCTTATGTAGACTTTATAAATCATGCAGAACTTGACGATGTAATTCGTGCATTGATGTATGGTTTAGATGAAGAGAACTCACAACTATTATCCCATGTAAGTAAAGAGATTCAAAATAGAATAGTTAAAGGTGAAATTCCCGGGCAATTAGAACAAGAAATTAAAGATGCATATAAAGAGTTTAGCTCAAAAGTTAAATTAGTTGATCCAGAGGTAGCAGTTAGAAGTTCAGCTACAGCAGAAGATTTACCAGATGCTTCCTTTGCAGGACAACAGGATACTTATTTACACATCAATGGTGAAAAAGAATTAATCAACCATGTTAAGAAATGTTGGGCATCCCTTTGGACATCAAGAGCTATATATTATAGAGTAAAGCAAGATTTTGATCACTTTCAAGTTTCACTGGCAACTGTAGTTCAAAAGATGGTGGACAGTGAAAAATCAGGCGTTATGTTTACTGCCAATCCAATTAACAATGCAACGGATCAAATGATGATAAATGCATCCTGGGGCCTAGGTGAAGCAGTTGTATCAGGTATAGTTACACCTGATGAATATGTAATAGATAAGGAAACAAAAAATATAGTAGATAGATATATATCTGAAAAAAATACTATGGTTATAAAATCAGAAGATGGAATAGGTACAGTGGAAGTTAAGATTGAAGATGAATTAGGCAAAGAATTCATCACTGGTGAATGTTTAGATAAAACGGAATTATTTACACTTATTGATTATGGTTTAAAAATTGAAGAAATGTATGGAAGTTTCCAAGATATAGAGTGGGGATTTGATAGGGATACAAAAGAGCTTTACATTTTACAATCAAGACCTATTACAACAATTTTAAATGAAGAAACAAAGGAGACAAGTAAAGTGACACAAGAACTCAAAGTATTAGCTAAAGGATTACCAGCTTCCCCTGGTATAGGATATGGAAAAGTGCGAAACATCAAAGATATAACCGAAATAGATCTAGTTGAAGATGGAGATATACTAGTAACAGGAATGACTAATCCAGATATGGTTCCAGCTATGAGAAAGGCTGCAGCTGTAGTTACTGAAGAAGGTGGAAGAACTTGTCATGCAGCCATAGTATCTAGAGAACTACAAATCCCTTGTATCGTAGGAGCAAAGTCAGCTGCATCTATACTTAAACAAGGTATAGAGGTAACAGTTGATGCTACTAGGGGAGTAGTATATGAAGGTAGAGTTATGGATGAAAAGCCTACTGAAAATAAAGCTGACAACAACCAACAGTCATCAGGCAATGTAGGGGTCTCACAAGAAATATTATCTCAATTAGCACCGATAACTGGTACAAAAATATACATGAACCTTGGTGAGCCTAGTTTAATAAACAAATATAAAAACCTTCCACTGGATGGTATTGGACTAATGAGAACAGAGCTTATATTTACAAACATGGTAGGAACACATCCTATGTATCTAGTAAAAACCGGTCAAGGACAATTGTTAATTGATAAGTTGAGTGAAGGAATCATGACAGTAGCTAGGGAACTATTTCCTAGACCATTGGTAGTGAGAATGTCTGATTTTAGAACCAATGAGTTTAGAGGACTAGAAGGTGGAGAAGAAGTAGAGCCAATAGAAGCTAATCCAATGATCGGATGGAGAGGAGTATCCAGATATATTTCTCCAGAATATGAAGTAGGATTTAGACTTGAATGTAAAGCAATACTTAAGGTTAGAGAAGAATATGGGTTAACAAATGTTGTAGTAATGCTACCATTTGTTAGAACTACTGAAGAGTTAATCAAAGCTAAGGAAATAATGGCTGAAGAAGGTCTAGTTCAAAGTAAAGACTTCAAGATTTGGATCATGGCTGAAGTTCCAGCTGTAGTATTCCAAGCTGAGGAATTCGCTCAATTAGTTGATGGATTTAGTATAGGAAGTAATGACCTAACTCAATTAGTAATGGGAGCTGATAGAGACTCAGGCATATTAAATAATATGGGATATTTTGATGAAAGAAATGAAGCTGTGAAAAAGGCAATATCAATTCTAATTAAAGCGGCGCACAAATATGGTAAAACTATATCTATATGTGGCCAAGGACCATCACAATATCCAGAGTTCGCTGAGTTCCTAGTAGAGCAAGGTATAGACAGTATGAGTGTCAACCCTGATACTGTAGCTTATACAAGAAGACTAGTAGCTGGAGTAGAACAAAAAATAATTTTAAATAAATTAAGAAACATTTAAACAATAAGATTTTTTGTCATCCTGAACTTTAGAGAAGGATCTTAGCTAGATTTAAAACAGTATGATTCTTCACCTAGGTTCAGTGGGAAATTTATTCATAAAAACTGCTACTTATCTAATAAGTAGCAGTTTTTGGCATGAGTAGCAGAACTATAGAAATATCAAATTACCAGTATACATTAGTAAGGCCAAAATTTAAATACGAACCTTATCCTAACCATACTAATGGCAATTTATTTTCGATTAGTAAATTTAATATCTCTCTTAGGAGAATTTTGCTTGCTAGATATAATTACAAAGAATATAAAGAATTTGTCTGAAAATTTTTCATTAAATATATTGAATATATCTGATGATGCCACAACTAAGATTTTGAAAAATTATGAGGTTATAAAGTTAGATTATTTTGATTTTAATTATTTAGAAGACAGTGATAAAATATTAGTGAAGCAAAATATTATGAAACTCTACAATAAATAAAATATTCTTTAATTAAAAAAATTATGAAAGAACTCAAATGCGGGGTCAAAGGTTGCAACAGATAAATAGTGCAAGAAATGTCGAGACTTGTCTAGAAATTCTGTGTTTAATTTTTTGCATATATACAATACAAATGATATTATTTATATAAACTATATAAGGAAATTCTAAATATTGGATTAGAGAAAAGAGGTACTATTTAATAACTTCGGGTTAAATAGAACTAAGAATTATTTTAACTTAAAAATATTTAATGATTCGATTCAACTAAGATTGCGAGAATTTATGAAGTTCTAAAGCTGAAATGCCTACGACATTATCTGATGAGAGAACTATGATATGATGTTAGTATATAGATGCAAGAGGATTTTAAAATAAATTAAGGAATAGGAGTATATATGTTTCGACTTTATATAATATTTATTGTAGTGATTGCCATATTTTTGTATAAATACTACGGAATTATTATAAGAACCAAGCCCAATTATTACACTAGTAATTTTATAATAAAAGGCCGTGAATGGAATATTTACACAACAACAGGATTGATTTTTTCATTATTGTGTATATGTTATTTAATATTTTCCATGATTATTCTTATAGATGTTATCAATAGTTTAATTTATAGGGGAATTGATTTAAATTTATCAGATTTATTAGTTACACATAAGTTTAATTCCTTGCTAGAAATCCTTTCAAAGGATATTAAAGGTAATATAATCGAATATGATTCTTTACTTGGTGCACGTGAAATGTTATTTACTTCATTTTATTCAATTTTGTTTATTTTTATAGGAATTTATTTTTTCCTTGCAAATTCTAGATTCATTTATATTAATAATGATGGAATTTACAAGCTTGGAAAGTTATATAGATGGGATACAAATAAATCACATCAATGGGAAAGAAGTTTTGGTAGGAATATTTTAAATGCCAATGTTATAGATATAAAAGGCAGGGCAGAGACTATTCGATTTATATTTTATGATGATGATAAAAATACTTTAAGAACACTGCTTGATACAGAAAATTTTACAAATAATGAGGAATAGAGGTTTGATGTTTGATATTAAATAACTAATCAAGAATCGAAGAATGCAAAAATTGAAAATTTACTTAAACAAATGGAGTTAAAAAAAGAAGAAGATTTAGACAATATATGGAATCAACTAGTTGAACAAGAAAAAACAAATCATTATGAAGTCCATAAAAGAGCATATGAAGACCAATTTAATCAGATGGTAACTACTATAAAGAATGGAGTAATTGATGAGTCGAATGGGATTTATGGGGGAGATGATGACTTAGCATGGACAAGAGGTGGCATTATTTATTATAGACCAACTATATCATCATACTACGTTGAAGTTATGGAATTTTATGAACCTAGAGCTGTAAGGAATCTTTGGTGGGACTGGTCAATGGGATATATATATACTGTAGGAGATTTTGCAGATCATATACTAGCTGAGGTGTTCTTTAGTATTACATCCGCAAGTAGTGTTATAGGTTTTGCTCGTTTAGGTTTTGATTATTATAATAGAATAGATAGTGAATTAACTAGGCGTACATTTGAGAGAGCTGACAGAGACGGTGATGGCATGGTAGTACACTATTATTCAGGTCCATTTATGGATTCTGAACCAAGTGCAGTTTGTTGGGCATGGACTGCTTATCCGTCTGTATCTCCCCCAAACTCTGATTTATATGACATAATTAGATATTATATGAACTAGCAGAATGCTTAATAATCATTTATATTTATATAATCGATATACCTAGCGGGCAAGCTCATAGTAGAATACAATCTATGGTATCTGACCCTTAGTTAAGAAATGACAGTATTAAAAAATACAATTAAAAAAGCAGTAATAAAATATAGTCTAGAATCCCTTAATAAGAATCCTAGACTATATTTTATTACTGTGAAGCACTATTACTTGGATTTTTTCCTCGTTTTTAAAATTTCATTTTTTGCAATTTTTATGGACTCTGATAGAGGTCTCTTTGCAGGACAAATATATGAACAGGCACCACATTCCACACAATCCAATGCTCTATAATTCTCAGCCTCATCAAAATTATTTTTAAGTGAATATGCAGAAATATATAAAGGCTGTAAATATACAGGACATACTGTCAAACACCGTCCACATCTGATACATGGCTGAATTTTTACAGGTTGAGTCTCACTTTTTGATAAACCTAATATTCCCCCAGTGGTTTTAATCACTGGCACCTGAGTACTGAATTGACTCTTACCCATCATTGGACCACCGATCAAAATCTTACCTGGATCTTCTGTAAATCCACCGCATTGATCGATTAACTCTTGGATAGGGGTCCCAATCTTTGCTAGTAACACCATAGGCTCTTTAACGATATGACCGGTTACAGTCACGATTCTTTCATATAATGTTTTTCCTTCAAGTATGGCATCTGCTATGGCTTTGGCAGTACTTACATTGTTTACAACACAACCAACATCCATTGGTAAGCCACCAGATGGTACTTCTTTACCAAGGATGGCATTAATAATCCTTTTTTCATCACCTTGTGGATACTTTGTTTCCATTGTGACTAGTTTAATATTATCGGAATCCTTTATAACGGCCTTAAAAGCCTCGATTGCATCCATTTTATTTTTTTCTATTGCAATTATTCCACTTTCCACACTTAGAGCTTTCATTAAAGCTTTCGTCCCAAATACTATTTTTTCAAACATTTCAAGCATGCTTCTGTGATCGGGAGTTAAAAACGGTTCACATTCTGCTCCATTTAAAATAAATGTATCAATTTTTTTCTCAGGTGGAGGTGAGAGTTTTACATGTGTCGGAAATCCAGCACCACCTAATCCTGTAATTCCAGCTTCTTTTATAATTTCAATGATTTCTGTTGATGATAAATCATCTAGATTGCCTTTTGGTTTTATGGATTCATGAAGTTCATCAAGGCCATCGGATTCGATTATTATAGTATCCACTTTTGCACCTGATGGGGTATACATAGGTTCAATACCCTTTACAGTACCAGACACACTTGAGTGAACTGGTGCAGAAACAAAAGCGATAGAATCACCAATTTTTTGGCCCATTCTAACATATTCCCCTACCTTGACCAAAGCTTTGCATGGGGCACCAATATGTTGTTGTAATGGTATATAAACTACTTTAGGATCATTCGCTCTCACTATAGGCTTTCCATTTGTTAGCTCCTTGTATCCAGGGGGATTTATTCCACCTTTAAATGTACGATTTCTCATTCGCATAAATTTCACCCTTTATTTAAGTATTATTTATTAAAACAATGAAAGTTTATAATGTAATTATAGTATACCAGAATAAGGCCAGGGAAAAAAGTAAAGTAGCAAAAACGTTCCTATAGTTATAATCTTAACGATGAGGACAGGAAATTTTGTTCACGCATACTTACAATTTTGTTGGAAATAATAAATTTTGGAGGTGTTTAAATATGGCAGCACGTAAATCAGTAATAGCTTTTGGTATGGTTGCTATCCCAATTGCCATGCATACAGCAACCCAAGATAATGACATTCGTTTTAACCAACTGCATAAGGAAGATAATAGTCGTATCAGATATAAGAAGACATGCGGACACTGTGGTAAAGAGGTTACTTCAAAGGACATAGTAAAGGGATATGAGTATGATAAGGACAAATATGTAGTAGTCACAGATGAAGATATTGAAAAGATAAAAACAGAAAAGGAAAAATCAATCCAAATACTTCATTTTGCAGAGCTGGATCAAATTTCTCCAGTATATTATGAAAAGACTTACCAGGTAGCTCCTGAAGTTGGTGGAGAAAAGGCTTTTGAACTCCTACGCACTGCACTTATGGATGAGAAAAAAGTAGCAATAGGAAAAACTGTTTTGGGAACTAAGGATACACTCATGGCCATTATCCCCCGTGAAGATGGGATGTTAATCTCTACTATGTTCTATGCAGATGAGGTTAAGGATCTTCAAAAGCAGTATACACAGCCTGAGGTAAATGAACAGGAGTTAAAAATGGCAAAGCTCTTAATCAATTCCATGGATACGCCTTTTGATCCTGCAGCCTATAAGGATGAATACCAAGAAAGACTTCGTGAATTAATAGAGACCAAAATATCAGGTCAGGAAATTGTAGCACCTGAAGAAGAAAAAGGTGGCAAAGTTATTGATCTTATGGAAGCTCTTAAAGCCAGTGTGGATAAAGCAAAAAAAGATAGGGATATAGCGTGATTTTATGAGTCAAAAACTAGAGGAGTATAATGAAAAAAGAAACTTTGAGAAAAGTTTAGAGCCAGAGGGAAGTATGGAGGAATCAGATGAGATTCTAAGATTTGTTATTCAACATCACTTAGCCCGTAGGGACCATTATGATCTACGTCTAGAATGGGGAGGGATTCTTTTAAGTTGGGCTGTACCCAAAGGTCCCTCCTATAATACTAGGGACAAGCGACTTGCTGTACATGTAGAGGATCATCCTTTAGAATACAGAAATTTTGAAGGAACGATCCCTAAGGGTGAATATGGTGGTGGAGTAGTTATGCTATGGGATGAGGGGTTATGGGAACCTTATAAGAATGTGGAAGAAGGACTTGGGAAAGGTGAACTTAAATTTACTTTAAAAGGCAAAAGGCTTAAGGGAAAATGGGCCCTAATTCGTTTAAAAGCTAAGGATGGAGATACAAAAGATAATTGGCTATTTTTAAAGGAAAAGGATGAGTATGCAAATACTCCCTTTGAACTATCCCAATTTAATACCAGTATTAGAACAGGTCGAACCATGGTTGAAATAGAAGAAGGGAAAGATGAAAAATTTACTAGAAATCCATTTAGTAGGGCAGATTCACAGCTTGCCAAATTATTTAGTGGAATTCCTGAAGGTAATGATTGGCTTTATGAATTAAAGTATGATGGCTATAGAATTATGGCATTTGTGGAAGGCAATAATGTCCAGCTAATGACTAGAAATGGAAATGATTATGTAAGAAGATTCCATAATATCGGTTCTTCACTTATAGACTGGGCCGATGGAAGAGCTATGGTAGTAGATGGTGAAATGGTAGTTACTGATTCATCTGGAAAGACAGATTTTAGTGCTCTTCAAAATTATATGAAAAATCCAAAGGATAAAAATCTAACCTATATTATCTTTGATATTCTTGCATTAGATGGAATTGATATACGGGGGTATCCTTTGATTAAACGAAAAGGGATCCTAGAGAACTTAATGAAAGATGCTCCCAAAGACCTCTACTATGGTCGCTATGTCAGAGGAAAAGGTAAAGAGAGTTTTGCTGTGGCCTGTGATTCAAATATGGAAGGTATCATAGGTAAAAGAGCTGATTCCATATATAGTGGAACAAGGAATGGAGACTGGATTAAGTTGAAGTGTGACAAAAGACAAGAATTCGTCATTGGGGGATATACTGTTTCAGATAGGAGAGGCTATGGTGTAAGCTCACTTCTCCTTGGTATCTATGAGAATGAAGAATTGGTCCATGTAGGACGTGCAGGCTCAGGTATTAGTCAGGCTGATATGAAGATTCTAGTAGATAAATTTGAGCCCTTAAAGAGAGAAGATTCACCTTTTAAAATTCCACCAGATACTAGACCCAAGGAAAAGATCATATGGTTAGATCCAGAACTTGTAGCTGAGATTAAATTTGCTGAATTCACAAAGGACAATCTTTTAAGACAAGCAAGCTTTAAAGGATTGAGGACAGACAAGAACCCTAAGGAAATAAAAAAAGAAAAATCGGAGGAGATTGAGTTCCAATCACCAATTAAAGAATCAGAAGATCTAATAGATGTAAAAACTAATAGTATAATTATTGAAGGAGTAAAGATTACAAATCCGGACAAGGTTATATTTGATGAACCTGAAATAACAAAGGTAGATGTGATTCGCTATTATGAAAAGGTTTCAGAGCGTATGCTGCCATATGTAAGCCATAGAATCCTCACAAGTGTCCGTTGTCCTAAAGGAATATCAGCTGCATGTTTTTATAAGAAACATCCAGCTCAAGACAGCAAAGGAATTATTACAATACCTGTTTCTAATAGTAAGGAAGAAATAAAGGATTACTTCTATATTGATAGTGTCTCTGGGATGATATCCGAAGCACAAATGGGTACGCTGGAATTTCACACTTGGGGGAGCACTGTTCAGACATTAGAAAATCCTGATATAATGGTATTTGACCTTGATCCAGATGAGGAAATGGATTTGGACAGGGTCCGTCAAGGTGTAAAGGATATCAGAACTATCCTCACGGAGCTTTCTCTAAACTCCTATCTCAAGACAAGCGGTGGGAAAGGGTATCATGTGGTGGTCCCTTTAAAGCCGACAGTAAATTGGGATGTGTTTAACGATTTTGCAAAAGGAGTTGCTCAAGTCATGGAGCAGAAGTGGCCAGACAAATATACCAGCAATATGAGAAAAGAGAATCGTAAAGGTAGGATTTTTATAGACTGGGTTAGAAATGGAAGAGGTGCTACAAGTGTTGCTCCATATTCTATAAGAGCAAGAAAAGGTGCAAAGGTGTCCATGCCCATAACTTGGGATGAACTTGAGACTGTAGCTCCAGATGGGATTGATATGGAAGAGGCACTTTCAAGGATTAAAGGGGATGATCCCTGGAAGAATTTTTTCAAGAATGATCAAATGCTTAAATGAATAGAAGTGGCGTGAAACCTTGTTCACGATAACTGCTACTCATCAATGGGTAGCAGTTTTATAGTTGGCTACATTTATATATGATTCACTAAATTTCCTCTCAGTTAAAGACTACTTCTTTGAATTGTAGGGTGTATTTTTACTTCCTGAACTATAATAATAACGATATTTGAGTTTAAATTTTTAATTAGTGCTTTTCAAAAATTATTTATTGAATTGAATGGGTAGCTATTATATGATTAGATATGAACAGATAGGTATGTAAGTTAAAAAGGAGGATTAGAAATTATATGCTTAATATAAAAAATGTTTCAAAATCCTATGGAAAAGGAAAAGTTAAAGCAGTAGATAATATTAATCTAGAGGTTAAATCAGGAGAAATATTTGGATTTTTGGGACCTAATGGTGCTGGAAAAACTACCACTATTAAGATGATCGTAGGACTTTTAAAACCAGATGAAGGAAATATCACCATTGACGGTGTAAATGTGTGGCAGGACCCTTTATTAGCAAAGTCCATGATATCTTATGTACCGGACAATGCAGAGGTTTATGACAAACTTAAAGGGATTGAATATCTAAACTTTATAGCTGATATGTATGGTATATCTAAAGAGGAAAGACGATCAAAGATTGAATATTATACCCAGCTTTTTAATATAGAAAATGCACTAGGGAATATTATAGGGAGCTACTCCCATGGAATGAAACAAAAAATTGTACTTACAGCAGCATTAATCAACAATCCGAATCTCTTCATATTAGATGAGCCTATGGTAGGTCTTGATCCTAAATCATCATTCAATCTAAAAGAGATTATGAGGAAGATGTGTGGTGAAGGTAAGACTGTATTCTTCTCTACCCATGTCATGGAAGTAGCTGAAAAATTATGTGATAGAATTGCTATTATCAACAAAGGAGAGATAGTTACTGTAGGTACAATGGATCAGCTGAGAAGACATGCCAAGGAAAAACAATCCTTGGAAAATATATTCTTGGAGTTGACGGATAATGAATAAGCTATTTTCCCTAATAAAAGTTGATTTTAAGAATACCTATGGGCTGAGCTCTTTTATTTCTTCAATAAAAAATAAGAAGAATATATGGATGACAATTATTATAGGTATCGCTATATTATCCTTATTACCCTCATATTATTTTATGATAAAAGGTCTGGATTTGTTTTATGATGTATTTTTCCAAATGGGTCAAGGGCCTTATTTATTACAAATGGGGATTTTTGCAACTCAAATGCTGGTAATTGTATTTGGGATATTATATGTAATGAGTAAGTTTTATTTTGCAAGTGATCTTAACCAGCTGGTACCTTTACCAATAAAGCCATCCTATATCATAGGATCTAAATTTGTAACCTTGATGTTTAGCGAATATCTCACATCTCTTCCTATTATATTGCCTTTTGTAATAATATATGGAATCAAAAGTAGTGAGGGGATATTGTATTGGATTTATTCAATATTGTTAATCCTTACTATACCTATTATACCTTTAGTTTTTGCTTCCTTATTGGTAATGATTTTTATGAAATATACTAATATTGGGGGAAAGAAGGATTTGATACGAGTAGTAGGTGCCGTACTTTTTATTATATTTGCTATCTGGTTCCAATTTACTATACAAAGGATAGCAATGAACTCAGTTGAATTAGGCGATGATTTCTTGATTAATTTAGCCAGAGATTCTGAGTTCCTTGTAAGAAGACTGGGGATAGTATTTCCACCAAGTATGTGGGGTACACTTGCCTTGGCTAATAGTCAAAGTATGACAGGTTTATTTTATTTAATATTAGTCCTAGGAGTTTCGGCTATAAGTATCATTATAATGATTTTCTTATCAGAGACTATTTTCTTTGATGGATTAATTGGAAACATTGAAGTAGTAGCATCTAAAGGGAATAAGAAGATTAAAGATATGGATAAATCAATATCGGTAGCTAAGCCAGCTATTGCAATAGCTAAAAAGGAACTCATAATGCTATTTAAAACACCAGTATATTTACTGAACTCAATAGGTGGGGTTATTATTGTACCTATCATCTTGGTAATGTCTGTTATCACTGGTGACGAATCGATGGAGCCTTTGGTTCAACTACTGGATATGTATCCACATTTTTTAACACTTGTTGCCATAGGTATGGTGGTATTATTGGGTATTATGAACTCTATAGGTTCTACTACATTTTCTAGAGAAGGTAAAAATTTATGGATTCAAAGAGTACTACCTATAAGAGCCAGTGATCAAGTCATTGGAAGAGTGCTATCCTCCCTAGTGGTACAACTATTAGGAATAGCTGTATTAATACCAGCCATATTTTTTATAAATAGTATAAATATAATAAATATTTTACTTATAGTAGTCATTGGACTATTGGGAAGTATTCCTATGACTCAAATTGGTATGATAATAGATATTGCTAGACCCATGCT
>JAAYGX010000081.1 GCA_012735585.1 Tissierella sp. | reverse complement strand
TTCCTCCAATAATATGACTTGAATATTAGTTTTTAACTAATCCAATTTTTTTATTCAAAGAAGAAATGAAAGGCTGCTAAAAAATAGAAAGCTGTCATCCCGAGGCTTAATGGAGAATCTTGCATGCATTGAAATGACAATATTCTTTAGCTATTCCTCAAAATGACAGGGAAAAAAAGGATGTTTTATGACAGTCTCAAATTTTTTAAGTGGCTAAAATTTAATCTTCTAAAACAACTTCGTATGTGATAGGTGTATGTTTTGCTAACATCGCAGATACACCACAATATTGTTCCATAGATAAGTCTACAGCTCTAGTAACTTTATCCAATGGAATATTTTTTCCTTTAAATCTATAAATCATATGGATATCTTTATAAACCCTTGGTTGGTCATCTGTATGATATGTTTCAACCTCAATATCTAAATCATCATATTCGACTCTCATTTTCTTTAATATTAAACCAACATCTATACCAGTACAACCAATAAGTCCAGCCAGCAAAAGGCTTTTAGGACCTGGACCTAAATTATCCCCGCCATTTTCAACACTAGCGTCTGTTATGAGTTTATGCCCATTCAAATCCACTTCAAAAGCCAAATTACCTTTTGATTTTCCAACTACTTTAACTAAATCCATTAAAATTCCCCCTATGTAATATTCTATATAATTATTATTATCTTAATAAAATTACCCTAATATGTCTAAATTAATCATTGCGTTAATAGCTATATGATTATATGTGTGGATGTTTGAATACTTTAAATTCAATAAAATTTCTGTTGCATTATCAAGAAAATATGTATAAAATCAACAATGGAGCTAAATTTGAGTGTAGAAATACGAGATACACATCTAGGTATAGTCTACAGAAAGATGGTTATCCTTAGGATTAAATAAAGTTTTTTGAAATGTTTTAGCTTCGTATGCATTGTAAATTTGAGAGGAGAACGTAAATGAAATTAGCAATTATTATTTTTGTACTAACGTATGCACTACTTATAATATTCCCAAATTATAGAGCATACATAGCATTAGGGTCGGGGGTTGTTTTTATAGCATTAGGCATATTACCGGTAGAAAAGGTATTTACAGCAATAGACTGGAATGTAATACTTATGATAGCAGGTACTATGGGAATTGTTTCACTTTTTATTGAATCGAAGATGCCTTCATTATTAGCAGATATAATTCTTGAAAAAGTTCCTAATGTGAAGTGGGCCATAATTTCATTATCTTTGTTTGCTGGACTAATTTCTGCCTTCATTGATAATGTTGCTACGGTATTGATGGTTGCCCCAATTGCTTTAAATATATCTAAAAAACTTAACATGTCCCCAGTGAAGAGTGTTATTGCAATAGCAGTAGCTTCAAATCTGCAGGGAGCGGCAACACTTGTTGGAGACACAACATCTATTTTACTTGGAGGATATGCAGGGATGAACTTTTTTGACTTCTTTTTCTTCAAAGGGAAGATTGGAATGTTCTGGATAATTCAAGCTGGTGCTATGGCATCAACATTGATTTTACTTAAGGTATTTAAAAAGGATAATCAAAAAATTGACAAGATGGGTAGAACTATAGTTAAAGATTTTTTTCCTAGTTACTTATTAGTTGGAATGATTATTTTATTAATTATCGCTTCTTTCCTACCTAATATGCCTAGTACAATAAACGGGATTATATGTGTAACATTACTTATAATAGGTTTGATTAGAGATAATATAATAAAAAATAATGCTAACAATGCAATTAAAATAATAAAAGAAATTGATTATTTTACCATAATCCTGCTCGCTGGATTATTTATTGTTATAGCGGGAATAACTGAAGCAGGTGTGGTAGATGAAATAAGCAAGATATTTGTTAGGCTAAGTGGGGACAATCTATTTGCAATTTATACAATAATAGTATGGGCATCAGTAATATTTTCAGCATTTATAGATAATATACCGTATATAGCAACTATGCTACCTGTTGTTCAATCAATATCTATAATATTAGGAATTGAACCATATATACTATATTTTGGACTATTATCTGGAGCAACATTAGGTGGAAACATGACTCCTATAGGTGCATCAGCTAATATAGCAGGTCTGGGAATATTGAGAAAGGAAGGGCATGATGTAAGCGCATCTACATTTATGAAAATAGGTGTTCCATTTACATTAGCTGCTGTTACTGTTGGTTATATATTAATTTGGTTAATTTGGTCATAAAAAAAGCTATCTGGTTGAAACTAGATAGCTTTTTTCAATTATACAGAGTTAAAAAGTTATACTGTTATGAAATATATAATTACTATATAATAAAGTATAAGATACGAACTATAGGAGATGATTGTTTTGGTAAATGAAAGATTATTAAAGGATATAGAATTCATTGTAGAACTTGATAGAATGAAAACCATTCTAAGACAGACAAGTTTAATCACTGAAGATAGAAGAGAGGACGATGCACAACATTCATGGCATATATCCGTGATGGCAATGATCTTATCTGAATATGCTAATGAAAAAATCGATACTTTTAAAGTAATAAAAATGCTACTGATCCACGATTTAGTTGAACTATATGCTGGGGATACATTCTGCTATGATAAGGAAGCAAATCAAGACAAGAGAGAGAGGGAATTAGCTGCGGCTGATAAGATATTTGGTATGTTATCTGAATCTAAAGGCAAAGAGCTAAGGGAATTATGGGATGAATTTGAAGAGGAAAAGACACCTGAAGCCCTATTTGCAGCTTCAATGGATAGACTTCAACCTATGTTGAATAACTATCATAATGTAGGAGGAACTTGGCAAAAGTATGATGTTCCTCAATCGGAGATATTCAAAAGAATAGCACCAGTTAAGGGATCATCAGATGAACTATGGAAGTTTGTTGAATTTATGTTGGAGGATGCATTTGATAAGGGATTAATTAATAGGAAATAAAAAATTGAGGTTTCATATTTGAAACCTCTTTTTTATGCAAAATTCTTTGACACTTCTTTGATTTTGTACTCCATAGTTCATTGATATCACTCTATAAAATGGATATATAAGAGAAATGATTTAGGAGAGTGTATATTATGAGGAGAAAAAGATTAACAGAAAGATTTCCCTTTCTTCTGCCTTTAAGAAAGTTGCAAAGAAAAATGTTATTTTATTTGCAAATGAAATTTGATTCAAACAGTTATGCTAAAGAAAAATCAAATGGAGTTTTAGACTACGAAGTATTTTCTGCCAGTTCCAAGATGATAAATCCAAATAGTGGTTTTGATATTGAGTACCAGGTAAATAAAGTACACAATCTAAAACTTGTCACCCAGACCATGGATAGGATAATCATAGGGCCTGGTGATGTTTTTTCTTTTTGGATATTAGCAAAGGATGCAAAAAAATATGGAGACTATAAAGATGGACTTACAGTTGTTAATGATAAAACTATTCCTCAAAAAGGTGGAGGATTATGCCAAATAAGTAATTTATTATTTTGGTTATTTCTTCATACGCCTCTTACAATAATAGAGCGTCATCCTCACTCAGCAGAGACCATCCCCCATCAAGGTGAAATCCCACCTGGAGTAGATGCAACTATAGCTGAAGGTTGGAAGGATCTAAAGGTTAGGAATGATACAAATCAAAGCTATCAGATTGTATTTGGGTTTGATAATGAATCAATATATGGAACCATTTATAGTGATAAAAAAGTAGATGCGATTTATCAAATTCGAAGTGAGAATCTGATGTATGCTAAGGAAAATAACAGGACCTATAGGTATAACGAAATCTATAGAATTAAAAAGAATCCTATTACAAATCAGGTCATTCACAAAGAACTTGTATTAAAAAATAAAACTGAAATCAAATATGAAGTTGAAGAAAGGCTTTATAATAGGAGGATAATATAATGAAAAAAGTGGTTTGTGTTTTATTCGGAGGTAAATCATCTGAGTATAAAGTTTCCCTGATGTCAGCCAGTTCTGTAATAGAAAATTTAAATAGAAATAAGTATGAGGTCATAAATATAGGAATAACTAGAGATGGTAAATGGCTTAGATATTATGGTGATATAGAAGATATTATAAATGATACATGGTATTTAGATAATTGTAGTGACATTCTATTCAATCCTTGTAAAGATGGTGGCATCCTTGAGATCAAGGAAAATGAATTAATACCCTTAAAAATTGATCTAATATTTCCGGTATTACATGGTAGATATGGTGAAGATGGCGCTATACAAGGATTATTAGAAATACTAAGTATCCCTTATATCGGTTGTGACATTGCCTCAAGTGCAATATGCATGGATAAGGATTATGCTCATAGGCTTGTGGAGGATTCAGGGATTAAAGTTCCACAAAGTTTAGTCTTAAATGGAAATATGGTAAAAGAAGATATTAAAAGATTTTCAGAAAAAGCAGGCTTTCCCATCTATGTTAAACCAGCCAGTGAAGGCTCTTCCATAGGAATGACTAGAGCTATGAATAAAGATGAATTAATAAGGGGTATAGAGGAGGCATTTGAATTTGATAATAAAGTAGTCCTAGAAGAAAATATAGATGGCTTTGAGGTTGGTTGTGCTATAATTGGTAATGAAGAATTAATCATAGGAGAGGTCTGCGAACTTGAACTACCCAATGGATTATTTCTAGACTATAAAGAGAAGTATAAGGTCAAGAATATAAATATTCATATACCAGCTAGAATAGATAATCTTCTTAAAGATAGAATAATAAATACAGCCAAGGATATCTATAGGATACTAGGTTGCAGTGGATTAGCAAGGGTAGATATGTTTATTGATAAGGATGAAAGCATTATTTTCAATGAGGTAAATACCATGCCAGGATTTACTACTACCAGCATTTTTCCTAAGATGTTTATTAGTTCAAATATGACTTATGGTGAAATATTGGATCAATTGATTGAAATAGAAATAGGTGATTGTAAATGAAGAAGATTATATTAAAAAATGAAGATATTCACCGTGGTAATCTTATATTAATTAATAAGTACAATCCTATTAGAATAGAAGAAAGGGAAATTCAAAGGGATCTAGTTTAAGTTTGTGGTACAAGGCATTTATTAAAAAAAGATCCAGCAAAGATAATCCATCAAGTATTAGATAAAATAGATATTAATGATGAAATAGTTCCGGTAAGCTGCTTTAGAAGTAAAGATGAGCAAAAAGAAATATATAAGGGTTCAGTAAAAGAAAATGGTATAGAGTTTACTAAAAAATATGTTGCAAGACCAGATGAAAGCGAACACCAAAGTGGTTTAGCTATTGATTTAGGAGAGAATAAACAGGATATAGACTTTATTTGTCCTGACTTTCCATATCATGGGGTATTTAATGAGTTTAGAAAAATGGCAGTAGAAAATGGTTTTATCGAAAGATATAAAGAGGATAAAGAATCTATAACGGGTATATCTAAAGAACCATGGCATTTTAGATATATTGGCTACCCCCATAGTGCTATAATGGAAGAGAAAGGATTTGCCCTTGAAGAATATCATGTTTTTTTAAAAGAGTTTATATCTGAAGATAATAGTTTCAAATATAAAGATGATAAATATATATGGAAGATATTTTATATAAAAGCGGTAGATGAGGTAGAGACTATAGAAATCAGTGATGATTATGGCTACACTATATCTGGGAACAATAGAGATGGATTTATAATTACAGAGTACAAAGAATTCCAGTAATTTAAGTCTCTAATTTGTCATCCTGAGCAGAGCCAAAAGATCTTGAAAGTCTTGAAAAAGAAATTCCTCCTTACACTAAGAATGACAGGCTAATAAAGGATACTTTTGATAGTCTAATTACTAAGTGTTTTTTAATAAAATCAGAGGTGATAGGATGAGCTTTAATATTTTAGTTTGTGATGATGAAAAAGATATAGTAAGTGCTATTGAAATCTATCTTAGAAGTGAGGGATACAACGTTATCACGGCCTATGATGGTGTAGAGGCAATTGAAAAATTAGAGGAGAATGACATTCATCTAATAATTATAGATGTTATGATGCCAAGATTAGATGGAATATCAGTAACATCTAAAATAAGAGAGAAAGATAATATTCCCATAATCATTTTAAGTGCTAAAAGTGAATATACGGATAAGGTTCTGGGACTTAATGTAGGTGCAGATGATTATATAACGAAACCTTTTAATGCAATAGAATTACTAGCAAGGGTAAAGTCAAGCTTAAGAAGATATGTGGATTTAGGAAGTATGGCTAAAAAGGATGAAGGAATTTTTGCTGGTAGGATAAGACTCAATGACAAGACAAAAGAGGTTAAAGTAGATAAAAACATAATAAGCCTCACACCAAATGAATACGGAATTTTGAAACTCTTAATGGATAACAAGGGAAGGGTATTTTCATCTAATGAGATTTATGAATATGTATGGGATCAACCAGCCTATGATGTAAAGAAGATCATATCGGTTCATATCAGTAATCTTAGGGATAAATTAGAAATCAATCCTAAAGAACCTGACCATATTAAAACAGTATATGGAATGGGATACAAAATAGTAGGTGATTAGATGCTTGGTAAATTAAAGTCCAAATTAAACTTTATAATTGAGAATGTATATATGGAGCTTGTACTTGTCTATACAGCTTTTATTTTTATAATTGCAATATTAGGGATTAACATAACTGTTTACATTTTTGGTGGTTTTGTTCTACGAATTACAGGCGGGTTGTTGGATCCCTTAGTCCCTATAGTAAGTACAATTGTATCATTGGAGTTTATGGCTATTTTTGGGGTTATTCTCTTCACTATGTTTATTGTTGCTTTAACAATAATACGGGCTAGAAAAGGGAAATTTGTAGATGGTATACTACTATTTGATATATTTGCAAATTATCGTAGTAATTTTAAAACTAGTGCAGGGATAACGATACCTATTATATTTATCATGTTTTTAGTCTTTTATATGATAATTAGAAGAGGTTATTATGGACTTTATGCGTTAGATATATTAGTAGTCATAGGCAGTATGATAATATCTTTGACTGTTATAGCCTATACAATTCAAATAAATAAGATAATGGATAATATTGAAAACATAGGAAGGTTGGAAGGAGCTATCTATTCATCAGGTGGAGTCTTCTTATTTACACAAATAGCTTTAAAAATGCTTAGTAGTACAGATAAGAATATTAAAGAAGCCATAGATGAACAATTAAAATCAGAAAGGCTAAAGACTGAGTTAATTACTAATATATCCCATGATTTAAAGACACCACTAACTTCCATTATAAACTATACGGATCTTCTAAAAAAACATGATACCAAGGATGAAGAGATCAAAGAATATGTTGAAGTTTTAGATAGAAACTCACATAGATTAAAGGTCCTTATAACAGACTTAGTATATGCATCGAAGGCAGAAACTGGAAATGTGGATATAGATCTTGATACCCTAGAGTTAAATGAACTAGTATTCCAAGTTTATGGGGAATTTGATTATTTATTTAGTCAAAAAGAAATAACTTTTGTTTTTGATCCCATAGAGGATATCTATGTACTAGCTGACAGTAATCATTTGGGTAGAGTACTTATAAATATAGTGGATAATGCAATAAAATATTCCCAGGAAGGAACTAGAATATATGCAACTACAAGGGTGGAAGGGGAATACACTTCCTTTAGCCTAAAGAATATTTCTAAAGAGAAACTTAATATAAGTCCAGATGAACTGATGGAGCAATTTGTAAGGGGAGAGAGGTCTAGGCATACAGAGGGAAGTGGTCTTGGACTTTATATATCTAGAAGCCTTATGGAGCTGATGGGAGGCAAATTATCTTTGGGGATTAATGGGGATTTATTTGAAGTAAAATTATTGATACCAAGTGTAGAAAACAAAAACTCAGGGGAGTAATCCGCTGAGTTTTACAATTACATTAAATGTTCTACAAGTTTTTTTCTATAGATATCCATAAGTTCTTCTTCTGTTAAATCCTTGCTTGGCTTATCTAGTATTACTTGCCCTTTATCTAGCATAATGACCCTATCAGAGTAGTCAATGGCATCCTTCATATTGTGGGATATCATTATGGTGGTCATCTTATATTTTTCTATTAATTCCTTTGTCTTTTTCATTACCACATGGGATGTTTTAGGGTCCAGTGCTGCTGTATGTTCATCCAATAATAGTAAATCTGGAAATTTCATTGAAGCCATTACTAAGGACAGTGATTGTCTTTGTCCACCGGATAAATACTTAACTTGAGTATCTAATTTATCTTCAAGTCCCAAATCCAAATCCTTGAGTAGTTCAACATATTTTGGAATCTTTCCCTTATGGACTAATTTTCTTAAAGAAAAGCCTTCCCCTTTTTTATCAGCCAAGGACATATTCTCCAATATCGTAAGGGTAGGGGATACACCCATTGAAGGGTCTTGGTGTACTCTACCGATATGAATTGCCCTTTTTTCTTCTGATAGCTTACCTATATCTTTTCCCTTTAATATAAATTCACCCTGGTCTGCCATAAGACTACCACTAATCAGGTTAAGGAGCGTACTTTTTCCACATCCATTTGCTCCGATGATAGCAGTACATTTATTTTCTTCAATTTGTAGATTAAAACCATGGAATATATCAATTCTTTCATCACTGTCTTTATTAAAACTTTTGGATAAATTGTTAATTTTAAGCATTTTTAGCTCCTCCTTTACCTTTTAATTTAAATAAATTAGATGCAGTATTGTTATAAGCTATGAATACTATTACTATTATTGCATTAATTGCTCTTAAGTCATTAGGGTTAAGCCCTAAGTCTATGGCAATACCACCGATAATTTTATATATAATAGCACCTATAATTGCCCTTGTAGTATTTTTTAGGATATTTGAATTTTTCTTTATTGTATCACCGATGATTATGGAGGCTAAGGCTACTACTATAATACCAGCTCCCATGGTGATATCAACAAAACCTTGATGTTGAGCCATTAAAGCTCCACTTAATGCAACTAATCCATTTGCCAGCATAAGTCCGATTAATTTATACTTATTGCTATTTTCCCCTAAGGATTTTACTAAGACTTCATTATCACCTGTTGCTATTAATAAATATCCTGTTTCTGTTTTTAAGAATAAATCTAGTAATATCTTAACTATCAATACAATAATGATTAAAATCAACAGTGTAGAACCTAAATCATATATTGAACCATAGCTAAAGAGTGGTATATTAGATTTTCCGTTGATTTTCAAATTTACGGAGTACAATATTGTCATTGTAAGTATACCAGCCAATATAGGCTTTATTTTTAGCCTTGTAAATAATGTTGTTGTGAGAAGTCCTGCAAGACTTCCTAAACAAAAAGCTAAGAAAGTACTTAATATTGGATTTATTCCTGACGAAACAAACCTTGCAAATAGGAAGGCACCGAAGGGGAATGTCCCCTCGACGGATAAATCAGCTATATCCAATATTTTATATGTTAGGAATACTCCCATGGCCAATACTGCAAATATCAGCCCTTGTTCTACACTAGTCAATAATAATTTCATTACTTAAACCTCCATTTTTTACGGCTCAATTTTTGTCCCATTCTCAAAAGCTTTATTATTTTGATCTATATTTAATAAATTTAATGTTTCTTCATTGAAAACTTTACTTGTGTTAATTGCTGTTTCAGATGGTATCTCTGATGGTGATTTACCATCTACTAATATTTCCTTTGCCATCCTAGCAGTTTGTTTTCCTAATTCAAAGTAACTGATGCCATCTGTCATAAGTATTCCGCCATGTACGTGGGAATCTTCACCACCTATGGTAATAAGATTATTTTCGATAGCTTTATTGGCTACTAAACCTATACTGGAAGCCACCATATTGTCTGTTATTGTGTATATTCCATCAACTTTACCAACAATGGAATCCAAAGCCAATGTAATGTCATTTATACTTGAAATTCCAACTTCTACGATTTCAATTCCTACACTAGGTGCCAATTCTTTAGCTTGCTCAACTTGAACCTGAGAATTTGGTTCGCTGGTATTATATATAATTCCTACTTTTTCGATTGTTTTATCTAAGTCCTTAAACAATTGTAACTGTCTATCCATTGGACTTAAATCAGATGTTCCTGTGATATTACTACCTGGATTTTCCATTGAATCAACTAATTCTGCTAAAACAGGATCCGTTACTGCACTAAACAGTATTGGTATATCTAATGTAGATTGTTTTGCACTTTGAGCAGCTGGGGTAGCTATTGCATATATTAAATCAACACCATCACTAACAAATTTTTCTGACATGGCCAAAGTATTTGGTATTTCTCCTCCAGCATTTTGGTAATGAATTTTAACATTTACACCTAATTCTTTTAATCCTTCTTCGAATCCAATTCTTGCATCATCTAAAGCTGGATGTTCTGCAAGCTGGATGATTCCAATATCAAATGTATTTTCATCATCAGCACTTACATTTTTACCTGTACTACAACCTGTCAACATCACCATTGCTGCTAAAACCAATAAAACTACTTTACTAAACTTTTTCATTACATATCCTCCTTAGAAATTTAATATATTTTCTAGGATAATTAGTTTAGATTGAATTAGAGGTGATAAAATAAAAAAAATCTTTCGATCCTATAATAAGCTATAGCTTATTATAGGGACGAAAGATTATATCCGCGGTACCACCCTAATTATGACAAAAAGTCATCTCTTCAATCAGACCTAACAGTCCTATCCCCTGTAACGATGGGCTTTCGGATTCATCTACTTATATTTCAACGAATCAGCTTAGGAGTGTATATTACATATCTTGTTATTGTTGGTTTTCACCCTTCCCAACTCTCTAAGAATAATCAAGGATATCTTTCTCTCCCTCATAGCATTTAAACTTAAAATCTATACTAATACTTTAAAGTAATAATGTCAAGGATTATTTTAAAGTATTTTTGTTTGTCATCCTGAAACTAAGGTGAAGAATCTTAAGATTCTTCGACCATGACTCACTCCACAAGGGGGTAAGCGACAGAATGATAGAAACTTTATGAATGACAGCAAACACCCAAGGTTTGTAGTGACTTCAGTTATATAGATTCTAAGAGGATATAATCTAAAGTTTAATTTTAAATTTTATAATGTTTATTTTGATTTATTTTCCAACCCTAACTGCATCTTTAAGAAGAGGTGAGTTTTCATCTAGCCCAAGTGCTTTCATAGTATTTTCGTTAACTGTAACTATGGTTTTTTCGGCTAATCCTACTGGAATATCAGATGCAGCTTTCTTATCTACTAAGATTTCCTTAGCCATCTGAGCGGTTTGTTTACCTAATTCATAATAGCTAAGACCGTTTGTTATAAGAATTCCACCGCCGACTTGTGATTCTTCAGCACATACTGAAATCATATTGTTTTCAATTAACTTATGAGATACTAATTCCACAGATGAAGCAACCATATTGTCACTTACTGCATATAAGGCATCTACCTTATTAAGCAAAGAATCTATTGCTTGTGCAATATCATTAATATTATTAACGCCTATAGTTTCAACTTTTAAACCCTCGGCCGGTGCCAATTCTATAACTTCATCAACTTGTACTTTAGAGTTAGGTTCACTTGTATTGTATATAATTCCTATTGTTTCTATGCTTGGATCCAGCTCTTTGAACATTTTAAGCTGTTCAGCAGTAGGAGCCATATCGGATGTACCTGTTACATTACCACCAACATTATCCCAATCATCAACTATTTCAGCTTCTACAGGATCAGTTACTGCACTGAATAATACTGGAATTTCTCCTGCTACTTGTCTAGCACTTTGGGCAGCAGGGGTTGCTATTGCATAGATAAGATCGACTTCTTCATCAACTAGTTTTTGGGACATACTTACTGTATTTGGTATTTCTCCACCTGCATTTTGATAATTTATTTTAGCATTAACACCTAATTCCTTAAATCCATCTTCGAATCCCTTCCTAGCATCATCTAATGCTGGATGCTCTGCCAATTGGACAATTCCTATAGTATAATCTTCATTACCTGATGCTGCTACATCACCACTATTTGAACTACAGCCTGTTAAAAACAGGGCACTTGCCATACCTAATACCATTAATTTACTTACGATACCTTTTTTCATTTTAATTCCTCCTAAAATTTTTTTATAATTTTACAAATAAAAAAATCTTTCGCTCCTATAAATACAGCATATAGCTGTACTTATAGGGACGAAAGATTGTATCCGCGGTACCACCCTAATTATGACAAAAAGTCATCACTTATCAGACCTAACAGTCCTATCCCCTGTAACGATGGGCTTTCGGATTCGTCTACTTGAATAACTCGTTTAACGAATCAGCTTAGGAGTGAATATTACATATCTTCTTACTGTTGGCTTTCACCTGTTCCAACTCTCTGTAAATAAGTTCCGATATCTTTCTCTCCATCAGAGCGTTTTTATTTATTAGATAGTATATTAACACTTTACTAGAATGGTGTCAAATGTTTTTTTAAAAATTTTTTTTATTATTTTAAATAAAGCTTGTAAAGTGTTGAAATTATAAGAGTATAGGGTCAAAGAAATAATTTATTTGTTTTGTTTATTTATAAATAATGCCAGAGAAATTTTAAAATTTTAATAAATTTGTATTGACATACAGATATCAACTTGGTATATTGTATATATAGTGTATATACAATATTTCAATTAGGGTGAAAAAATGGATATTATAATTAGCAATGCAAATAAAAAACCAATATATGAACAAATAGCTTCCCAGATAAAGAATATGATCATCAATGGAACTCTAAGTGAAGGAGATGCCTTACCTTCAATGCGTGGATTAGCACAAGAGCTAAGAATTAGTGTTATAACTACTAAAAGGGCATATGAGGAGTTGGAGAGGGATGGATTTATTGAAACTGCAACAGGAAGGGGAAGCTTTGTTGCAGGAAAAAACTTGGAGTTTATTCGAGAAGAACAGTTACGTAGAGCAGAGGAATATCTTCTAAAAAGTGTTGATATAGCAAAGAGCAGTGGCATTACTTTAGAAGAATTAATGGATATTTTAAAAACTCTATATGAGGAGGAATAGAAATGGAAAATATATTAATTGCTGAAAAACTGTCAAAGAAATATGAAGGATTCACTTTAGATGAAGTCAGCTTTCAATTGCCCAAAGGCTGCATTATGGGTCTAGTGGGAGAGAATGGAGCTGGAAAGACTACTATAATTAAATTAATATTAAATTTAATTAAGAAAAACAGTGGTACTGTTCAAGTATTTGGCTTGGATAATATTGAAAATGATCCAAAGATTAAAAATAGGATAGGAGTTGTAATGGATGAAAGTAATTTCCATGACAATCTAAAGCCCACTGATATCTCTATTATTATGAATAACATATATGACAATTGGGATAAGGAACTATTTTCAAGGTATTTAAACAGATTTAAGCTACCTAAGGATAAAAGGGTAAAAGATTATTCAAAGGGTATGAAGATGAAGTTATCCATATCAGTGGCATTATCCCATGATCCGGAGCTATTGATTTTAGATGAACCAACAGGTGGGCTGGACCCGATTGTAAGAAGTGAGATTTTGGATATATTTTTAGAATTTATACAGGATGAGGAAAAGGCTATATTGTTTTCCACACATATTACCAGTGATCTAGATAAAATAGCAGACTATATAACATTTATCCATAATGGAAGTATCATTTTTAGCGAATCTAAAGAAGAGATAGTGGATAATTATGGAATCATTAAATGTGGAACCAATGATTTCAATACAATAGATAAAAAAGATATTGTTGGATATAGAAAAAATCAATTTGGTTACGAGGTTTTAGTAACGAATAAACAAAAAAATAGGAGCAAATTTAAGGATTTTATCATGGATAATGCTAATTTAGAAGATATCATGCTATTTTATATTAGGGGGGAGCACAATTGAGAGGTTTAGTAATTAAAGATATTTTAAACTTAAGGAAAAGTATCTTCACTACTTTAATCATAATCTTTATATATGGCATTTTTTCTTATAGTACTGGTGATATGAGTATGATCATAGGGATGACAGCACTTATCATAACATCAATGTCTGTTACATCTATCACATATGATTACATGGCAAAATGGGATAGTTATGCTTTGGCAATGCCAATTACCCGTAAAGAAATAGTTTTAAGCAAATATATATTATCAATGATACTATGTATTATAGCAAGTATAGTATCTGGTAGCTTTTCTGTTTTTATCACTTATATAAGGGGAGATTTAGTTGGAATAAAAAATATCCAGGAGATATTTTTGACGGTATATATCGTATTTTTAATCGCTATGTTTTTTATATCCATAAATATGCCCCTGATATTTAAATTTGGAGTGGAAAATGCCCGTATTTTGATGCTGGGATCCTATATTATTCCAGTGGGAATAGGCTATCTATTATTTAAAATGGGGCTACAGTTACCTAGTCTAGAACAATTAAAGATATTGCTATATGCATCTCCAATTATTTTAATTCTTATATTGATGTTATCAGCATCAACCACTTATGAAATATATAGAAGGAAAGACATATGATTTAGATAGAAAAGGCTTGT
>JAAYGX010000080.1 GCA_012735585.1 Tissierella sp. | reverse complement strand
GCTGTAGGAGCATTATATTCACCAACTGCTGGAATATTTGGTCCTTGGGAGTTAGCCATTGCTCTTATGGAAAATGCTATGGAAAATGGTGTAGAACTTTCCTTAAATAGTGAAGTTATTAATATAGAAAAGCTAGAAGGTAGTTATAAAGTTTATACAAGGGACAAGGAAATAACTACAAAGTATGTAGTCAACTGTGCAGGGGTTTATGGGGATAAAATTCATAATATGGTTGCATCACCTTCCTTTACCATAAAACCAAGAAGAGGACAATATTTCTTATTAGACAAAATGGCAGGGAATACAGTCAACAGTGTCATATTCCAATGTCCAACAAAGGTAAGTAAAGGAGTAGTAGTTTTGCCAACAGTTCATGGAAATCTACTTATTGGGCCAGATGCAGAAGATATAGAAGATAAAAGTAATACTGAAACAAGCAAAGACAGACTTAATTATGTAAGAACAACAGCTACAAAAACATCTGATAAAATACCTTTCAACCAAGTTATAACATCATTTGCAGGATTAAGAGCATCACCTGATACTAAAGATTTTATAATCCAAGAAGTAGAGGAAGCAAAGGGATTTATTGATGTGGTAGGTATAGAGTCACCTGGGCTTTCAGCATCTCCTGCTATTGGAAAATATGTTGCCAACTTATTAAAAGAAATTGATGGGAATTTTAAAGAAAATCATAAATTTAACCCTATTAGAAGAAAGATGATCCATTTTATGGACCTAAGCCAAGAAGAAAAACGTGAAATTATTAAGAAGGATCCTAGATATGGAAGAATCATCTGTAGATGTGAAAACATTACAGAAGGAGAAATTGTAGATGTTATACACAGAAAGGCAGGAGCAACTACAGTAGATGGAATTAAGCGAAGGGCAAGACCGGGAAGTGGACGATGTCAAGGTGGATTTTGTCAACCTAGGGTTTTAGAGATTCTAGCTAGAGAACTCAATATAGATATTACTAAAGTAAATAAAGATGGGCTAAATACAAATATTGCCACAGAAAAGACGAAACAAGAAGTTCGGTATTGATAAATCTAATTTTTAATAAGAAAAGTAGGAGATGATTATATGTTAATTTACGATATTGTAGTCGTCGGTGGAGGGCCGGCAGGTTTAGCTGCGGCTATTGAGGCTAAGAAAAATGGAATAGACAATATACTGGTGATTGAACGGGATAGAGAATTAGGTGGAATACTTCAGCAATGTATACACAATGGATTTGGCCTACATATTTTTAAAGAAGAGCTAACAGGGCCAGAATATGCGGAAAAGTTTATAAATGAACTACATGAACTGGGGATTGAATACAAATTAGATACGATTGTACTAGATATATCAAAAGATAAAATTGTTTCAGCCATCAATACAGTAGACGGATTAGTAAATATACAAGCAAAGGCAGTCATACTAGCCATGGGATGTAGAGAGAGGACTAGGGGAGCCTTAAATATTGCTGGAACAAGGCCAGTAGGGGTTTATAATGCAGGAATGGCACAGCGACTTATAAATATGGAAGGTTATATGGTTGGTAAAAAAGTTATTATATTAGGTTCTGGTGATATAGGGCTTATAATGGCCAGAAGATTAGTTTTAGAAGGTGCAGAAGTTATAGGGGTATTGGCAAGGGGTGGATATGCAGCAGGACTTGGACGAAATGTTGTCCAATGTTTAGATGACTATAATATACCTTTGATGCTAAGGCACAACATAGTAAAAATCAATGGTAAGGATAGAGTAGAGAGCGTAGTTGTAGTTAAAACAGATGAAAAAAAGCAAGCTATACCAGGGACAGAAGAAGTATATGAATGTGATGCTGTCTTGTTATCAGTAGGTTTAATCCCGGAGAATGAGCTATCCAATAATTTAGGAATAAAGTTGGATAGAAATACTGGTGGTCCTATTGTAAATGAATTGATGGAAACAGATACAGAAGGGATATTTGCTTGTGGAAATGTACTACATGTTCATGATGTAGTGGATTATGTAACAAAAGAAAGCCAAAAGGCAGGTAAAGCAGCATCAGAATATGTAAAAAATCAGTCTAGATCTATTGGAGAATTTATAAAAACAAAACCTGAGAAAGGTGTCAAATATATAGTGCCACAGAAAATAGGAACTGATAATTTGGGAAAAACAGTAGAATTATTTATGCGGGTTAATGACATATATAAAGAATCAAAGATCATTATAAAACTGGATGATACAGTAATTAGGCAGCTAAAAAGAAAACATATGATTCCTAGTGAAATGGAAAGATTGGTATTGGATTCTAGATTGCTAACTGGTAAGGAAGAATCTGTATTAACTATAGAAATAAGCAGTGAGGAGGAGTAGAAGTGAAAAAGAAAGAGATGATTTGCATTGTATGCCCTATTGGATGTCATCTAGAGGTAATTGAAGATGCTACAAGTGAGTCAGGCTATATAGTTAAAGGACATAAATGTGACAAGGGAAGGGTTTATGGAATAAAAGAAATGATCAATCCAACTAGACTTATAACTTCCACTGTAATTATCAAGGGAGGCAATCTTCCTAGACTACCAGTAAGAACAGATAAGGAAATACCAAAAAACAAAATTTTTGACTGTATGAAAATAATCAATGAAATAGAAGTAGAGGCACCCATTAAAATGGGGGATATTCTAGTGGAAAATATTTTAGAAACAGGATCCAATATAGTGGCGTCAAGGAGCTTATAAAATAAAAATATATTTTTATAAAGGATAATATAAAAAAATTCTACGCATATATATTAAATAGGACAAGACGAAATTATAAGAAACTAAAAGAGGTGTATAAAAGTGGCTAGGGATTTTTATAAATATATAGATGATAATCCTATTATAGCAGCTATAAATGACCTAGATAAAATCAAAGAGGTAATGAACTCACCTTGTAAAATAGTGTTTTTATTAGTAGGAGATATATTAAATATTGAAGAAGTAGTAAAAAAACTAAAGAAAGAAAACAAATTAGTCTATGTCCACATCGATCTCATTGGTGGATTTTCAAAAGATATTTTAGCATTGAAATATTTAAATAACACTATTATGCCAGATGGAATAATAACAACCAAAAGTAATCTTATTAAAGCAGCAAAAGAATTAAAGATTTTTACAATCCAAAGATTGTTCATTTTGGACTCCTTAGCCCTAACTTCAGGTATCAATTCAATTAATTCCATAAGACCCGATGCTGTTGAAATCCTTCCAGGAATAATGCCCAAAATCATAAAAGAAATTAGGCGGGAAGCAAAGATACCAGTTATAGCAGGAGGATTAATCAAGGATAAAGTTGATGTAATTAATAGTCTAAATAGTGGAGCCATAGGTATATCTACTAGTAATGAAAGGGTTTGGTATATGTAATTAAAAGATTTAGTCCAGGTAATTCTACCTGTTGATTAAAATAAACCAAAAAAAATAGGGGGTGAAAAGATGAAACATTTTGGTACAATAGTTGGAACTGCAATAGCAGGTATATTTGTTATGAGTGTATGGGGTGGATTTGCTGATGCTTACGGCATTGGTGGAGGATGGTTTGCAGGACTAATCATTATCGGTACAATGTGGTTTTTAAATCATGTTGTAGGGCTAGTAAACAACGACGGAGCTTTTATAGATATGGCAGTAGGAATAGGTATGGCAGGAACAATGAGAGATGTATTCTTAAATGGAGGAGGAGCTTTCGTAGCTGCTTTACCAACTTTAATTACAGTATTGGTTGGAGGTATGGTTGGGGGTATTGCTGCATTTAAGCTTGAGCAATATGTAGCCAAAAGAGATAAGGCTTAAAACTGAAACTTAAATTGTAATGAAGGGAGGATTAATAATGACATTTCAAAATATAGTAGCAACATTTTCTGGAGCATTTATTTTCCCGTTTCTCATTAGACTACTTTGGGGTAAAATGTGTGATAACTGGGGAAATATTGGGGGATGGATGGCGGCAGGATTTATTGTTGGAACAACATGGACTTTAAATCATGGTATGGGTATGATTTTTCAGACAGGTGGAGCATGGGTAGATATGGCATGGGCAGCAGGTATAGGACTTTTTGTTGCATCAGTACTTAGTGGGGATAACTTTGCCAAAGGTGTTCGAAATTATATAGTAGCGTTAATAGGTGGGGTTTTAGGCGGATTTATTTTATCTTGCTTCATGTAGTTCATCTATAATACAATGAAGGTGTAGTTTACATAGGAATAAATGGTGGTTAAATACACCAATAGATGCTATAGAGTTAAGAGTTATTTATATTAATAATTCTACGCCTATAGATTCATAGAACTTAATTCATGAAAAATTAAAGGGGGAAGAGACTTGGAAAAGAAATATATAATGGCACTTGATCAGGGTACTACCAGCTCTAGGGCAATAATATTTAATTATGAGGGAGAAATAGTCAAAGTAGCACAAAATGAATTTACCCAATATTATCCTAAAACAGGTTGGGTAGAACATGATGCTATGGAAATATGGGGAACTCAATCAGGGGTAGCTAGAGAAGTCTTAGAAACAGCGGGAATTAGACCGGAAGAAATCGCAGCTATAGGAATTACAAATCAAAGGGAGACTACAGTAGTATGGGATAAAACCACAGGTAGACCAATCTACAATGCAATTGTATGGCAATGTAGAAGAACTGCTGGAATATGTGATGATTTAAGAGCGAGAGGCCTTGAAGATTATATAAGAGAAAATACAGGTCTTGTAATAGATGCCTACTTCTCAGGAACAAAGATAAAGTGGATATTAGACAATGTAGAAGGTGCAAGGGAGAAGGCTGAGAATGGTGAATTATTATTTGGTACTGTAGATACTTGGCTAATTTGGAACCTAACAAGAGGTAAGGTTCATGTTACTGATTATTCCAATGCTTCAAGGACTATGATATATAATATTAAAGAATTAAAATGGGATGAAAAGTTACTTGAAGAACTAGGTATTCCAGCTTCTATGCTTCCAGAAGTAAAACAATCAAGTGAAGTTTATGGAGTTACAGATTCTCAAACCTTTGGTGGTGCAGAGATACCAATATCAGGAATCGCGGGAGACCAGCAAGCAGCTCTATTTGGGCAAGCATGTTTCGAGCCAGGAATGGCTAAAAACACCTATGGTACTGGATGCTTTATGCTAATGAATACAGGGGAAGAAATTGTACCTTCTAAGAATGGATTAGTTACAACTATAGCTTGGGGAGTAGATGGCAAAGTTGAATACGCCCTTGAAGGAAGTATATTTGTAGCAGGTGCAGTAGTTCAATGGCTAAGAGATGAAATGAAGATGATAAATGATGCAGCAGATAGTGAATACTTCGCTACAAAGGTGAAAGATAATAATGGGGTATACTTAGTACCTGCATTTGTAGGTTTAGGAGCTCCGTATTGGGATTCATATGCAAGGGGTACAATGGTAGGGTTAACTAGAGGTGCAAATAGAAACCATATCATCAGAGCAGCATTAGAATCAATCGCTTATCAAACAAGAGATGTATTAGAAGCTATGCAAGATGACTCTGGTATAGAGCTTTCAACACTTAAAGTAGACGGAGGAGCAGTAGCCAATAACTTCTTAATGCAATTCCAATCTGATATACTAGGAGCACAGGTTCAAAGACCGAATATCATAGAAACAACTGCATTGGGAGCAGCTTATCTTGCTGGATTAGCAGTAGGATTCTGGCCAAATAAAGATGAAATCACAAATAGATGGAGTGTAAACAGAGAGTTTAATCCTGAAATGGCAGAAGACGAAAAACAATCACTATATAAAGGATGGAAGAAAGCAGTAGAAAGATCCTTAAAGTGGGAAGAAGAATAGTATTTAAGGAGTATTTTGGGATTTAATTTATCTAATAGATATCCTTGACTTAATTTCGCTCTATGGTATAATATACACTAATTAAATATTTAGCGAAGAAGGGAAAAAGTAGGTAAGAAGCCTTAAAGAGAGTCAGTGGTTGGTGGAAACTGATAGGTGGAGTTATTGAATCCGTCTCTTATGACCTAACCCGGCGAACAGCCGTTAAGTTGTGGGTAGGTCAGATGCAGCAGCATCAAATCTATGTCAGCAAAGGCCTTATGGGCACTCGAGAACTATACTCCACGGGGTAAATAGAGGTTGCGAACAAATAGATTTGTGTAGTAGGCTGCCAAGAGCTAATAGCATTTGAGTGAGCCATTATTTGGCTAACTAGGGTGGCAACGCGGGTTAACTCTCGTCCCTTATGATAGGGACGGGAGTTTTTTATGACCCCATACAGGACTCCCAAAAGATTCCCTACGGGGTAAATTAAGGTTGCTAACCCAATTTACGGTGTTTTTTCCGTAAATTGATGGTAGGTCAAACGCAACGAGAACCAAATCTATACGAACGATAGTGAGTAAATAGATTTGTGTTTCGAGACTGCGAATCGCCGGGCTATAAAGATTTTTTAGGACTGAGTTTTCAGCTAAGAAATATGTGTAATTGAACAGGAGGGATATTATGTTAGATATTAAAAGAATTAGACAAAATCCAGAAGAAGTAAAAGATTTACTAGCAAAAAGACATGGTAATTTTCCAATTGATGAACTACTTGAATTAGATGAAAAAAGAAGAAAAATGTTAATGCAAGTAGAAGACATGAAGGCAAGACAAAATGCTGTGTCAAAGGAGATTCCTAAACTTAAAAAAGAAGGAAAAGATGCTACAGAAGTACTAAATGAAATGAAACAACTTTCAGATCAAGTTAGGGAATTAGATATTGAAGTAAAGGCTATGGATGATGAAATAAAAAATCTTCTATTACAAATTCCAAACACACCAAATAAAGAGGTTGTAGAAGGAAAAAGTGATGCAGATAATATTGAAATTAGAAAATTTGGTGAGCCAAGGAATTTCGAATTTGAACCTAAAGCACATTGGGATTTAGGAACAGATTTAGGAATCCTTGATTTTGAAAGAGCTTCAAAGATAACAGGAGCTAGATTTACACTATTCAAAGGATTAGGAGCAAGATTAGAAAGAGCAATAATCAGCTTTATGCTGGATCTACACACCAATGAACATGGCTATACAGAGATGCTAGCACCATTTATGGCCAATAGAGATAGTATGACAGGTACTGGTCAGCTTCCAAAATTTGAAGAAGACATGTTCCATTTACCAGGAAAGGACTATTTCCTAATTCCAACGGCTGAAGTACCACTTACTAATATTCATAGAGATGAAATATTAGAAGAGAAGGATCTACCAGTTTTATATACTGGATATACACCATGCTTTAGACAAGAAGCAGGATCAGCGGGAAGAGATACTAGGGGACTTATAAGAAATCACCAATTTGATAAAGTAGAACTGGTTAAATTAGCTGCGCCAGAAGATTCTTATGATGAATTGGAAACATTGACACAAAACGCGGAAGAGGTATTAAAGAAATTAAATATACCTTATAGGGTAGTGATGTTAAGTACGGGAGATTTAGGTTTTTCATCAGCTAAAACATATGATATCGAAGTGTGGATGCCTAGTTATAATAGATATGTAGAAATTTCAAGCTGTAGTAACTTTGAAGATTTCCAAGCAAGACGAACAAATCTTAGATATAGAAGAGAAGACAACAAAAAATTAGAGTATATGCACACACTAAATGGATCAGGATTGGCAGTTGGAAGAACATTTGCTGCAATTTTAGAAAACTTCCAACAAGAGGATGGTTCAGTTATAATACCAGAAGTACTAAGATCTTACCTTGGAAATATAGATAAAATAGGATAGAAGATTAAGGTCGAAATATGTCGAAAGAGGTAACAATTGCAATTGTTACCTCTTTTTTTGTCCTCCCAACTATTTAAATTCAATTTGTACTGGAATTTATAAATAACTTAGTGTATAATTGAGTCGTATAATCTTTTGAATATTTATTTAAATGAAATATAGTTTAGATAAATATTCAAAAATAAAATTTAAGGGGGATTACAATGTCTAAGAGAACCATTGCGTTTATGTTGACGGCAGTACTTATTTTGTCACTAGCGGTTGGGTGTGGAAGTAGCACAACATCAGGAGGAGATAATCAATATATCTCTATTGCAACAGGAGGAACATCAGGTACTTATTATCCACTAGGTGGAGCTATTGCAAAGATATTCAATGATAATGTTGAAGGCGTAACAGCAAATGCTCAATCAACTGGAGCTTCAGTAGAAAACATAGGACTAGTGTCCAAAGGTGAAACAGAGATAGCATTTATTCAAAGTGATATTACATTCTATGCTTATGAAGGTATTGAAAACTTTGCTGACACAGGTAAAGTTGAAAATATCCGTGGTATGGCTATGCTCTATCCAGAAGTAGTTCAAATAGTAGCTAATGCTAGTGCAGGAATCAACTCCATAGAAGATCTTAGAGGCAAAAACGTAGCGATAGGTGCACCAGGTTCTGGTACAGAGGCTAATGCTAGACAAATACTAGAAGCCCATGGTATGACTTATGACGATTTAGGAAAAGCAGATTATTTATCATTTGGAGAAGCTGCTGACCAACTAAAGGACAATCACATAGATGCAGCTTTCGTAACAGCTGGTCTTCCAACTTCAGCTCTTGTTGAAGTATCTACATCAAATGATATTGTAGTAGTTCCTATGAACCAATCAAAATTAGACGAGCTTAGTGCAAAGTATCCATTCTATACAGGAGTTACGATTCCTGGTGGTTCTTATAGAAATAATGACAATGACGTATTAGCTGCTGCAGTAATGGCTATGCTAGTTGTTCCAGAAGATTTAGACGAGGATTTAATGTACAATTTAACTAAACAATTATTCGAACAAAGACAAGTAATAATCGACACTCATGATAGAGGAAATGACATAAAATTAGAAACGGCTATTGAAGGTATGCCAATAGAACTACATCCAGGTTCTGCAAGATATTATGAAGAAGCTGGAATCAAATAAAGTAAAAATTATAGATAAAGGTATTGAATTTATGTTCAATACCTTATCTATGAAAAAGGCTTTTATAGTTGGTATTATTCTAATAATAATTTTATCTTTAATACCAGTTCAGGTATTATTAGCCTCTGATTATAAATCAACAGCTTATATTAAAGCATGGAAAATTAAAGATGGTGATACCTTTTTAGTTGAGCATACTCATTCTGTTCAATTAACAACAGTTAGTGAAAAATATTTGATAGATGGACAAGATATAATACTTGTGGAGTCAAATTTTCATTCTTTAGGGGCAGGACTGCCTGCGACTACTCCATACAAATTTGAACTAACAGAAGGTGGCCTTAGAATTTATGATATTAATGAGAAAATGGAAGACCTTGTTTATCGTGCAGGAGCAGTAAGGGCAAATCATAGGTTGGTTTATAATGACAAACAATACGATTTTCTTGATTTTACAGAACCAAGAACAGGAGTAAAATTTTCTATAAACAGAATGCCGTATTTTATTTTTAAAATAAGGGAGGGCTTAAATTGACTAAAGAGACAAGAATTACAGAATCAGAAGATGCAATGGACGTTGACCAGTTGTTAGAAGAATATGATTTGGATACGTCAAAACTTAGAAAACCAACTGGTAATATAGGTAAAATTATAGCTTTAATAGCAATACTATTCTCAGTTTTTCAGTTTTTAACAGCAGGATTTGGAACATTATTATCAATTAAGCAACGATCTCTTCACGTAATATTTGCATTTGTACTGGGATTTTTATTATTCCCAGCAACTAGTAAGTCTAGTAAAACAAAACCTTCCATATTAGACTTTATATTATCAGGTCTTACAGTAGTAGTATTTGGTTATCTATTTGTCTTTGTAGAACAAATTGCAAACAAAGGTGGTAATGCAAATACATTAGATATGATATTAGGTATAGGAGCTATACTTATAACCCTTGAAGTAACTCGTAGGGCAGTGGGTCCAGAATTACCTATCGTTGCTATAATTTTCTTAGCTTATGCAAAACTTGGACCATATATGCCAGGTATACTTGGACATAGAGGATATACTTTTGAGAGAATCGTTTCTCACATGTACTTAACGCTAGAAGGTATCATGGGTATACCTTTAGGTGTATCAGCAACATTTGTATTTATGTTTATATTATTTGGGGCCTTTTTAGATAAAACAGGCGTGGGTAAATTCTTTATTGATTTAGCATTTGCAATGACAGGGCATACAAAGAGTGGGCCAGCTATGACGGCTGTAGTAGCATCAGGGCTTATGGGTTCAATATCTGGTAGTTCTGTAGCAAATACAGTTACTACAGGTGCATTTACCATACCTTTAATGAAAAAGACTGGATATGAACCACACTTTGCAGGTGCAGTTGAGGCAACAGCTTCAACTGGGGGTCAAATAATGCCACCTGTAATGGGTGCGGCGGCATTTATCATGGCTGAGTTTACTGGAATTTCATATCTTAATATTGTAATCTGTGCTGCAATACCGGCTTTATTATATTATTTTGCTGTTGGAGTTATGGTTCATTTAGAAGCGTCTAAGCTGGGCTTAGAGGGTATACCTAAAGAACAATTGCCAAAAATGGGAAAAATATTAAGAGCAGAAGGATACTTATTGATTCCCCTTGCAACTATAATCATACTATTAGTAATGCAATACACTCCTACTAGAGCTGCTTTTGCGGCAATTTTAATTAGTGGATTTATTGCTATTGCAGCATCATTAATAAAGAAAGATAAATCTTTCGGTATAAAAGAAATATTTGCTGCATTTGAATCTGGTGGTAAAGGTGCAGTTGGGGTAGCCTGTGCATGTGCATGTGCAGGAATGGTTGTAGGTGTAGTTACTCTAACAGGATTAGGACTTAGAATGGCTGAATTAATCGTTACATTAGCTGCAGGTAGATTGCTACCAACATTATTCTTAACAATGATTGCATCAATAATACTTGGAATGGGTCTTCCAACGACTGCAAAGTACATCGTACTTGCAACAATGGCAGTTCCCGCTCTAATACAACTTGAAGTAAATTTAATGGCTGCTCATTTATTTATTCTTTACTTTGGTGTCGTAGCTGATATAACACCTCCTGTAGCATTAGCTGCCTATGCAGGTGCGGGTATCGCAGGTGCCAACTCTATGAAAACAGGATTCCAAGCTTTAAAACTGGCATCAGCAGCATTTATAGTCCCATATATATTAGCTATAAATCCTGATCTGATACTTGTTAAGGAAATCGTAGGGACCACAGTAGAATTCTTACCAATATATAGTGCTATACCAATGATAATAACAGCGCTTATAGGTATATTATGCTTGGCAGGTGCTTTAGAAGGCTATCTTGTTACATTTAGTAAATGGTATGAGAGGGTTATATTAGGAGTCGCGGCAATTCTATTATTGGACCCAAGTTTACTGACGGATGCCTTTGGATTGGTAGCATTGGTAGGGGTTTATGCATTACAAAAAGTTAGAGTAAGAAATCAACAACCAGCATAATAGAATCTCATAATAATTTAAATATGAACGCTTATACACTATTAATTTTTAAGTTTATAGGCGTTTATTATTTTTTGTATATAAAGGTGTTTTTATTATAATGTGGAATATACTATTATTATGATATATTTTGTGAGGTGATGTATTGGACAGAAGGGCAAAATTGTTTTTATTATTGATAGTCTTTACACTTATTTTTTCTGGTTGTAAAAAAGAAGAAGTAGTAGCAAGTGATACTCTTATTCATAAGGATTTAAATGGAATAGAAATGGAACTACTTAATCAATATGATATTGAAGTAGAGTTGGATTATGAAAACAAAACATATACTGGGAAGCAATGGGTTACTTATGTAAATAATACTGACAAAACACTAGGTGAGATATTTTTTCATATCTATCCCAATGCATTTAAAACCTTAGATACACTGCCCATATTATTTAAAGATAATATAGAGGATCCCTTATCCTATGATAATGGATACATTCAGCTAAATATTATATCTAGGGACAATAAGGAATTAGAATATAAAATAATTGGTGAAGATAGCACTACTTTAAGTATTAAATTAGACCAACCATTGATCCAAGGACAAAAAGCCAAAATTTATATGGAATATGATGTAAAGCTACCTAGTCCCATGGATAGGTTTGGGTATGGCAAAAAAACTATCAATCTAGGTAATTGGTATCCTATTGCATGTGTATATGATGAAGATGGATGGAATCTAGATCCCTACTATAGCATAGGAGACCCCTTTTACTCTGATTTAGCTAACTATAATGTAAGTATAAAAACAGAAAAGGACGTTGTAATAGCCAGTAGTGGAAATATTATATCAGAGGTAATTGAAGATGATGAAAAAGTATATGAAATAGAAGGTTTACTTATAAGAGACTTTGCCCTTGTGGCAAGTAAGGAGTTTAAAGTAGCAGAAGAAAGTGTGGAAGGAACTACTATAAAATTATATTATCTAGACGAAAAGTCAAATATGGTTAAGAAAAGCTTAGAGTATTCAAAACAATCCTTAGAAGTATTCAATAGATTATATGGTAAATATCCCTATGGGGTCTATTCAGTAGTGATGACTGAGTTTCCATCTGGTATGGAGTATCCTGGTATCGTATTTATCTCTGAAGAATATTTTAGATATCAAGTAGTTGATTTGTTGGAAAGAGTTATAGTTCATGAAACAGCCCATCAATGGTGGTATGGCTTAGTGGGTAATAATCAGATAGATGAACCCTGGCTTGATGAAGCGTTGGCTACTTATTCAGAAACAATATATTATAAGGAGATTTATGGTGAAGAAATGGGAAAGGAGTACTTTGATTATAATGTAAAACTGGGATATGAATATGGAGTTCAATATTTATTAGGGAAAAATATGATTTATCAATCATTGAGTGACTTTTATGGATGGGATGATTATGGAATTTTAGTATATACAAAGGGAGCCTTATTTATAGATGAAATAAAGGAGATGTATGGTACAGAGGTACTTTATAAAATACTAAATACCTATTTTAATGAGTACAAATTTTATAATGCTACTACTAAAGATTTTATAGATATATGTGAGAGAGTAACGAAATCTAATTTTAGTCCATTGGTAGACAAATGGTTATATTAAGAAAAAGAAACAAGGGAGGCAATCCTCCCTTAATTATCTTCTTCCGCCAAAAAATCCGCCGAAATCTCCACCACAGAATATCAATGCTAATAATAAGAAGAAAAATAGTAAACTATCTCCTCCGCCACAACAATCTCTTCTAGAATCACTCATGTATTATCCCTCCATATTTTATAGTTTTAAAGCTTAATACATTATATAAATCTGGCTGGAAAGTGTTACAATAAATAATTTAACTTATTTGTAACATTGACATTAATTTATAAATATTGTAAAATTAATAGATAGCATGCACTCGTAGCTCAGCAGGATAGAGCGACGCCCTCCTAAGGCGTAGGCCGAAGGTTCGACTCCTTTCGAGTGCGCCATACCAAATTTAAAAGGGTTAAGTCATATAAATATGATTTAACCCTTTTTAACATCAAAAATACATCCTACTCAATTATTATTTTTTGTTGACAATATAGATACCCATCTATATAATGGTAACATAGATGAATATCTATATATTCGACAGATAAAAATCCTATCCTACTTTTAATTTTTTACCTACTATATAGACGATTATCAATGTAACCCAAGGAGGCTAGACAACATGATAGATTATGAAGAAAGTGCTAAGATACTAAAGGTAATATCAGATCCTCGAAGACTTAAAATAATAGATATATTATCCTGTGGTGAGCTGTGTGCATGTGATATACTAGATCATTTTGATTTTACTCAGCCTACCCTTTCACACCATATGAAAGTATTGGAGGAATCCGGACTTATAAACGTTAGAAAGGATGGACTTTGGTCCTATTATTCACTAGACAAAAATAGATGCAATGATATATTACAATTATTAAATAATGTATTTAATGAATCAGATGATTGTATTTGTAAAGAAATCAATTGTATTTGCAAATAAGTAAAAAATAAAAATAAGGGGAGATTTAAATGAGAAAAATGGTTATTTATGATCCAGCTATGTGTTGTTCAACAGGAGTATGTGGTCCGTCAGTTGATAAAAATCTATTAAGAGTATCTACTATAGTAAATAGATTAGAAAAGAAAGGTATTAAAGTAGAAAGACATAATTTAAGCCAGGACCCTAAAGCTTATATAGATAATAGAGATGTAAATAAACTATTAAATCATAAGGGAATAGATGTACTACCGATTACAATAGTGGATGGAGAAGTAGTAAAGGTATCTGAATATCCTACAAATGAAGAATTTGTAAATTTTCTTAAAATCCCCAAGGAATATATTATGTCAGAATTAGCAGCTAAGAAAATTAAAAAAGCAAATTCAGGTTGTTGTGGTGGAAATAGATCTTGTTAGGGAGGAGATAAAATGTATAAAAGTTTCGATATAAAAGATATAGACTTAACAAAGTATCTATTTTTCACTGGTAAAGGTGGGGTGGGAAAGACTTCTACCGCTTGTGCCATAGCAGTATCTTTAGCAGATATTGGAAAGAAAATCATGTTGGTAAGTACTGATCCAGCTTCAAATTTACAGGACGTTTTTGATACTCAATTGGATAATAAAGGAATTAAAATCAAAGAAGTACCAAATCTTACAGTGGCCAATTTTGAACCTGAAGCTGCTGCTAAGGAGTACAAGGAAAGTGTAATTGGCCCATATAGAGGAAAACTACCGGATGTGGTTATTGAAAATATGGAAGAGCAATTATCTGGTTCATGTACAGTTGAAATTGCTGCCTTTAATGAATTCTCAGGATTTATAACTGATAAAAAAACTGCAGAGGAATACGACCATATAATCTTTGATACGGCTCCGACAGGTCATACCCTAAGAATGCTCCAATTACCATCTGCTTGGACTGATTTTATTAGTGAGAGTACTCATGGAGCATCATGTCTTGGTCAGTTGTCAGGTCTAGAGGAGAAAAGGGATATATATAAAAATGCAGTAGAAAATCTAGCTGATAGAGAAAAAACCACATTGATACTTATATCAAGACCAGAAGTATCTGCTTTAAATGAGGCTGCAAGGGCTTCGCAAGAGTTACAGGAAATAGGAGTAAAAAACCAAACTTTAATAATAAATGGAGTATTGCAGGACCATGATGATGAACTATCTAATGAAATATACAATAAACAACAGGAAATCTTAAAAGATATACCTAACACTCTTAAGGAACTTGAAACATCTAAAATACCTTTAAGACCATATAATATTTCAGGTATTGAAAATATCAGATCTTTGTTTAATAGTGGAGATATAAAATACTCAGACCATACACTAGATGTGGAAGATGTTCCAACCTTAAATAAGGTGATTGATGATTTATATAATTCAAACAAGAAAGTAATATTTACCATGGGTAAAGGTGGGGTAGGCAAAACCACCGTAGCAGCAACTATTGCTATGGAACTAGCTAAAAGAGGTAAGAAGGTTCACTTAACAACTACTGACCCAGCAGCCCATATAGGATTTATAATAGATGAAAGTTTTGGTATTACATTGAGCAGAATTGATGAAAAGAAGGAATTAGAGAAATATAGAGAAGAAGTAATAAGTAAAGCAAAAGAGTCAGACGTATCTCAAGAAGATATCGATTATATAGAAGAGGATTTAAGAAGTCCGTGTACTCAAGAAATAGCAGTCTTTAGGGCCTTTGCTGACATAGTCGAACGTTCTAAGGATGAGGTAGTAGTTATAGATACTGCGCCCACAGGTCATACTCTATTATTGTTAGAATCCACACAAAGTTATAATAGAGAAATAACTCGTACACAGGGCGATATGCCAGAGTCAGTGAAAGAGTTATTACCTAAGCTTAAGAACAAAGCTCATACAGAGGTATTGATAATTACATTACCTGAGGCGACCCCATATTTTGAAGCTAAAAGATTACAAGAGGACTTAGAAAGAGCAGGCATATTTAGCAAATGGTGGATAATAAACTCTAGCTTCTATGCAAGGAATACGACAAATGAAATATTAAAAGCAAGGGCATCCAACGAAGTACAATGGATAAATGAGATTAATAGAGCTTCTAAGGAAAACTTTGCAGTAATTAAGTGGACCTCAAAAGATTTAGAGGGAAAAGGTTTAAGTAAATTATTAAAATAATAGGGGAGAGCTGTGCTCTTTCCTAAATGAAAGGCGGAGTACTATCACAAAAGAAAAATTATCTTTGGGTATTAATTTCTTTCAAAAATATTTAACAATCTGGGTAGCACTTTCTATGATAGCTGGGGTTTTAATTGGTAGATATTTACCTGCTATACCTGAGTTCTTTGGTAGATTTGAGTATGCACAAATTTCAATACCAACAGCTATACTAATTTGGATAATGATCTATCCAATGATGATGAAAGTGGATTTTCAAAGTGTAAAAAATGTAGGCAAAAACCCTAAAGGTTTGTATGTAACATGGGTAGCAAATTGGATTATAAAACCTTTTACAATGTATGGTATATCGTCATTTTTCTTATTTATAGTTTTTAGAAACTTCATAACACCTGATCTAGCAATAGAATATCTAGCAGGAGCTGTTTTACTAGGAGCGGCACCATGTACAGCAATGGTATTTGTATGGAGTACATTAACAAAGGGTAATCCAGCTTATACGGTTGTTCAAGTGGCAACCAATAATTTAATCATATTAGTAGCATTTATCCCAATAGTAAAGTTGTTACTAGGAGTTAGTAATGTAGTTGTTCCATGGGATACCTTAATATTATCTGTTGTCCTTTTTGTGGTAATTCCATTAGCAGGTGGTATATTGACTAGGGTGAGAATAACAAAGGAAAAAGGGATAGATTATTTTGAAAATGAGTTTTTGCCTAAATTTGATGGTGCAACAACCATAGGATTATTACTAATGCTTATTTTATTATTTTCATTCCAAGGTGAAACAATCTTAAACAATCCAGTACACATTTTATTTATAGCCGTTCCTCTTACTATTCAGACATTTTTAATCTTCTTTATAGCATATGGAGCAGCTAGGTTGTTAAAGTTACCTTTTGATGTGGCAGCACCAGCAGGTATGATAGGTGCTTCAAATTTCTTTGAATTAGCAGTTGCAGTTGCCATAGCATTATTTGGGATGGACTCCCCTGCTGCACTTGCAACAACTGTTGGAGTTTTGACTGAAGTTCCATTAATGCTATTACTTGTGAAGATAGCCAATAGTACAAAGGATTGGTTCCCAGTTTCTTCATAACAATATATAGGAGGTAAACAAATGAAAAAGAAAGTTGCTTTTATATGTGTTCATAACTCTTGTCGATCCCAAATGGCGGAAGGATGGGCTAAGAAATTAGGTAGTGATGTACTAGAAGTTTATTCAGCAGGTACGGAAGAATATCCAGAAGTAAAACCTCTTGCTGTTCAAGTGATGGAAGAAGTAGGAGTTGATATGTCAGAACATTATCCAAAACTTCTAAAGGATATTCCAGGGGAAATAGACATCTTAATAACTATGGGGTGCAATGTAGTATGTCCATTTATTTCAAATAGTCATAGTAGGGATTGGGGACTAGATGATCCTTCAGGTGGACCAATTGACGGGTATAGAGAAACAAGAGACTTAATTAAGGAAAAGGTAGAAGACTTAATTAAGAGAGTAAAAAATAATGAAATTTAATGGATGTGGGGTCGGACCCATGTCCAATTTTTTTAGTATATAGTATTTTTATTATAAAGTATGGTACTATTAATGTGAAACTAATAGTAGATTCACATTATTCTTGTTTATAATAAGAAAAGGAGTTGAATTAATTGGAAAAAAAATTAAAAGTTGCTGTTATACAGGATTCTCCTGTTATTTTTGATTTAGAAAAGACTATGGAAAAAACTATTCAGTTAACAAAAGAAGCTGCTTCAACCGGTGCTAAGCTTATAGTTTTTCCAGAAAGTTTTATACCCTGCTATCCAAGAGGTCTTACATTTGGAATGGTAGTAGGTAGTAGGACTCAAGAAGGTAGAGAAGATTATCAAAGGTATTATGATAATGCTGTTGCAGTTCCAGGCCCTGAAGTGGACAGGCTTGCCGATTTAGCTATGGAACTGGGGGTTTATATATCAATAGGTGTCACTGAGAAGAATGGTGATGGCCTAGATGGTACATTACATTGTTCTAATTTATTCTTTGGACCTGAAGGTTATCTTGGGAGACACAGAAAGCTGAAGCCAACTGCTGCTGAAAGGGTAATATGGGGAGAAGATGATGGTTCTACAATAACAGTAGTTGATACTCCATATGGTAAAATGGGATCCTTGATTTGTTGGGAAAACTATATGCCTTTAGCTAGAATGGCTTTATACATGAAGGGTGTAAACCTTTATATAGTACCTACAGCTGACCAAAGGGAAGTATATCAAGCTACCCTAAGACATATTGCCTTTGAGGGAAGATGCTTTGTGATTATGAGCAACCAGTATGTTGAAAAATCCATGTACCCAAAGGATCTAAATTATTACGATGATCTAAAAGACCAACCTGAAGTCATGTGTAGAGGTGGTAGTTGTATAATAAGTCCATATGGAGAATATATAGCTGAGCCATTATTTGATAAACCAGGTATTATTACAGCTGAGTTGGATTTAAATGATATTGTTCAGTCTAAATTTGATTGGGACCCAACAGGCCATTATAATAGACCAGAAATATTTGACTTTAAGATAAATGAAAGATAGTTTATTAAGGTAGAAAAGTTTGTACCTAGGTGTGACATAAAATCTTCTACTGGATAGGAAAAAGAGCTGCACCGCAACAGTAGGATATTGCCTAGTCCTGGAAGGGGTTTTGATTGCAGCTCTAATTTTTTATGTGTGGCCATACTTCTTCAAATTTGGAATTGGAGACTCGTTTTAGAAATTTATTCGAACACGCCTATTCGAAGTGATGATACATTATATCTATAATTTATAATAATATATGGCCAATTGAGTTCTATCCCTAAGAGACAGCTTTTCAAGCATATTAGATATATAATTCCTTACGGTACCTTCACTTAAGTATAGTTTTTCTGCGATTTCCTTATTGTTGAGCCCTTCGGCTACTAATAGTAATATATCAAATTCCCTAGGGGTTAAATTCCCATCCACTTTTTTCTTTGATTGCTTCTGTATATTAGTTACAATCTTTGAATCGTAGACTAAATTCCCCGAGTGCACTGCATTAATAGCAGGGATGATACCCTTAATATTTTGCTTCAATATATACCCTTTGCAACCTAGATGTAAAGCTGCAGATATATACTCATCATCTTGAAATGTAGTAATCAAAAGGATTTTAGCATCAGAATCTAGTTCAAGTATTCTTTCAGTAGCCTCTATACCATTCATTTTCTCCATTCTTATATCCATTAAGATTAAATCAGGTCTATGTTTTTGATACAGCTTTACAGATTCTTCACCATCATAACCTTCTCCTAAAACCTCCATACCATTGGCACTTAAAATAGTTTTTAATGAGTTTACTACTAAATAATCATCATCAACAATTATAATCTTCATATATATCACCCTTTCATTAAGGTTATATGTATTTTAAATCCACTATCATAACCATAATTTAAAAAACCATTATATTTTTCAGCTATTTCATTCATAGAAATAAGGCCTATACCGTCACTGGATTTAATCTTATCCTCTTGGTAACTACTGCCATTATCTTTGATAATTATAGTATAAAATTTAGGTTGGCCAATTAGGCTTATATTAAGTTTTGTAGCATCAGAATGTTTTACACAATTAGTAATCCCCTCTTTAATCACTGAAACAATATCAAACTTTAGATCATAGGATAAATCTTCTTCGATTCGGTAGCTCAGCTCCACATCTATATTTTGCATCTCTCCCAAAAGATGATCGATTCTACTTTTTAAATCAAAGGATTCTCTATGTAAATTATGTATGCTATTTCTTATATCATCCATCCCGTTACTTAAGGTATCTTGAAGTTGAGCCAATCCTTCATTAGTCAAATCGTCTGAGGATATTTTTAGGGCCTCCACTTGTAAAATACTACTACTTAAGACGTGACCTATGGAATCATGAAGTTCCCTTGCTATCCTATTTCTTTCTGTAAGTACTGCAATATGAATATTTTTTTCTCTATCAATTTTTAATTGTTCGTTATATCTCTTTAGATAGATTGCATCTTCTTTTAATTCATCACGGACAATTTTATTTTGATCAATAAATAAATGATATCTATGGGAATTTATGGACATATATACTGAAGTTATAGATATTAGGAGTCCTAGTAAAGAGAAGTTTATAAATAATAATGGTGATACAAATAAAATATAAAAATCAAAATCCAGATATAGATTATAGAGTATCAAAGGCAAATAATACACATAAGCCCTATCATACGTACATAGTACAATAAATATTAAACCCAATATCAATCTAATATTCTTATATAGTAACAAATCTAAAGAAAAAGAGATAATCACACTTATAAGAAAATATACAACTAAATTTGATTCGGGAATCATTTTGTAAGTATTTAATAGGCAAAAAAATATTATAATAGATTTTTCCATAAACCTTCTCATAAAGAGCCCCTTTCCTACAATATCTTTTAACCAAATTATACTAATAATAATTCATAAATACAATTAATTATATGACAAATGTCATTAATATATTGTGATTCCTTTCACTAGGAATTAAAGTCTTAAGCTCATATAATGAATATAAGATAAAGAATGGGAGTGATATAGATGGTAGTAAAGGTGAATAAGTTAGTGAAAAGATATAAAGATTTAATTGCACTAGATCATTTTAATATGGAGGTAAAGGAAGGAGAGATTCTTGGACTTTTAGGGCCAAATGGATGTGGTAAAACAACGGCTATTAATTGCATACTTTCACTATTAAATTTTGATAAAGGAGAAATACAAATATTTGACCAGAAAATGACACCGAATTCATATGAGATTAAAAAGCAAATAGGAATCGTACCACAAGAAGTTTCAGTCTTTGATAATCTTACAGTTAAGGAAAATATAGACTATTTTTGTGGTCTATATATAGAGGATAAACATTTAAGAAAGCAATATGTAGATGAAGCCATAAATTTTGTTGGGCTAAAAGATTATTTGAAGTTTTATCCTTCAAGTTTAAGTGGTGGACTAAAAAGACGATTAAATATTGGCTGTGGTATCGCCCACAAGCCAAGACTAATATTTTTAGATGAACCAACTGTGGCCGTAGATGCACAAAGTAGAAATTTTATATTAGACGGTATAAAAAGACTAAATAAAGAAGGGAGCACAATTATTTATACTACTCATTATTTAGAGGAAGCAGAGATGATTTGTAATAGAATAATTATAATGGATAAAGGTAAAAACTTAGTTTCAGGAACTAATGAAGAATTAAAATCCATGATAACAACTACGGAAAAAATAGTAGCAGGATTTTCAGATATAGATGAAGAGAAAGTAGAACAGATGAGGAAATTGCCTCATGTAATAGACCTGGTAAAAAGAGAAGAGGATTATATAATAAAGTTTGAAAATGGAATCAATAATCTATCAAATTTATTGGAATTTATCAAGGATAACCAGCTAACCTATACCAAACTATATAGCCAACTACCAACGTTAAATGATGTGTTCTTAGAACTAACAGGGAAGGAGCTTAGGGATTAATATGAGTAGATTGATTAGAAATTGTATATATCTAGGGAAAAATACCCTTAGGGATAAAACCTTTTTCTTTTGGAGTATATTATATCCTATATTGATGGCTATTTTCTTTTATACAGCCTTCAGTGGTATCGTAAATCAAGAGTTTGAACCTGTAGATTTAGGAGTAAGTCCAGACAGTTATTTTGTAAGTATCTTTGAGGAAATAGAAATACTAAATGTTCATGAAATCACAGAAGAAGAGGCCAATGAAAAACTATTAAGTGATGAGATTTACGGTTATGTTGATAATGATTTAAATCTAACTGTAAAGGAATCTGGCTTAAATCAAACTATAATAAAGCAGATATTGGACCAGATAGTGCAAGTAGGAGGATTAAATGTTCCGGTTGAGCAAGTTGACATGATGGTAGATTACACAATAAGTAATAACCAAAATGCAGATACCTTAATAATTATTTTTTATACACTAATAGCAATGGTTTCCACCTATGGCGTCTTTACAGGGATAGAAACAGTAAGTTTGATACAAGCAAACTTATCAGAGATAGGAAAACGAATGAATATAGCTCCCTTAAGGAAAAGTGATTTTATCATATCAGGATTAGTCGGTGGATTTATAATGAATGTAATTTCCAATACCTTATTACTATTATTTATGCACTTTATTCTAAAGCTGAATCTATTTACAGAGTTTAAATATAGTATGTTGTTTATACTGTTAGGTAATCTGTTTGGTCTGTCATTAGGTATGATGATAGGATCTTCTAATAAAAAATCTACAAATGTTAAAACATTGATTGCAGTGGCTGTAACATTGTTTCTATCATTTTTATCGGGAATGATGTCGCCAGATATTAAAATTATATTAGATGAAAAGATTCCTATATTAGCAAAAGTAAATCCTATTTCAGTAATAACAGATAATTTATATAAGATAAATTTACTAGGAATTACTGATGATATATATGAGGGTTTAGGGGCTATAAGTATCTATATCATAGTACTAAACCTTATATCCTATGGATTTTTGAGGAGGAAGAGCTATGACAGTATATAAATATTTTATTAAAATTGCACTAAGAAACAAAGGAATAATCTTAGGTTATACAATTATGCTTTTAGTATTTGCATTAATATATGGTGGAACAGGTTCAGAAAAAATAGTCAATTTTGAAGAAACCAGATTAAATATTGGAGTTATAAATCATAGTAATGGTGAATTATCAAATACATTAGTAGAGTATTTAGGAAAAAACAATAATATTGTAGGTACAAAGGAAGATGAGGACTTTATAAAAAATCAAATATTTTTACAGGCAGCTAATGCAGTTATTATAATTCCAGAAGACTTTGAAGAGAAAGTCATAAATAAAGAACAGTCTATAGAGATATTCAGGGATGATAGGAAGGTTGAAACTTATCAAACCCAAAATCAAATAAATAAATTTATTTCCTTTGCCAATGCAACTTATGGAAAAGGTGATTTTGACCTTTCAAATGTAATAAATGCCCTAGATAATTCTGTGGATGTAAACTTTGTAAAAACTAGTAATGGAGCCAATCAAGATATAAATAGATGGTTTAAATTTTATTACAATTTTGTAAGTTATGTTATATTGGCCATATATATAGCAGTAATAGGGTTTGTAATGAATGATTTTACCCACATGGAGATTGAAAACAGAAGAAAAGTGTCATCCAAGAAATTTTTAAACTACAACCAAGAAATATATTTAGGACAGATGTCAATTGCTATTTTTATTACAAGCATCTTAATTTTGGGAAGTGTAATTATAAGAGGTAGTCAGCTATCTGAAGTTCACTTTTCAAAATATGTATTAAATACCTTAGTATTTTCTTTTTCAGCATTATGTCTTGTATTTTTAATAAACAATATAACTAATAATAAATTTTTTATTACAGGTATGAGCACAATTTTATCTTTGGGAACCTCATTTATATCAGGTGTAATGGTGCCCCAAGAGTTCTTGGGGGAAAGAGTACTAAAAATTGCAAAGTTTTTTCCAACCTATTACTTTGTTGCTATTAATAATAAAGATATCGTATCATTGTTGGATGTAAGGTATGAAATATTTATGCAATTGTTATTTGGATTAGGATTTTTACTAATAGGATTATACTTTTCCAAAGTTAAGCAAAAATCCTAGAAATAAATCCACCAAAATCCAGTAAAAAATGGGAGGATGCACTTGAGATTTCTTTGACATCGTTGTAAAAATAGTATAAAATACAATTGTGTCAATCTATGATAGGTTGCCCCTTTAAAATACAACTAGGTGATATAATGGATATAATATATATGAAAGAAGCTTTAAAAGAAGCCAGTATTGCCTACAGCACCTATGAAGTACCTATAGGTGCTGTTATTGTGTATGATGGCCAGATCATAGGAAGAGGATACAACAAAAAGGAAAAACTGAAAAATCCATTAGCCCATGCTGAATTAATAGCCATTGATCAGGCTACTAAGTATCTGGGACAATGGAGGCTGACTGCTTGTACTATGTATGTAACTCTTGAACCCTGTGCAATGTGTGCTGGAGCACTTATTAATTCAAGGATAGACAGATTAGTAATTGGTGCTAGGGATCAACGAATGGGATGTGCTGGTACTGTAGAAAATATTACTTGTCATGATAAATTCAATCATAAGATTCAAGTTGAACATGGTGTATTGGAAGAGGAATGTAGTAGTATTTTATCTGATTTTTTTAAGATGCTAAGAAGTAAAAGGTAGTCCAAGTTGTAGAAAGACATAAAGTTTTTTCTACAGAAAGTCAAAATAGTAAAAGGAGAGGTGTCCGAGCTGGCTTATGGTGGCGGTCTCGAAAACCGTTGTGCGGATTTAAGCCGCACCGAGGGTTCAAATCCCTCTCTCTCCGCCATAAATCAATAATAAAATTTTTAAAAAAGGAGGAAGAAGTGTTTTGGCTAATATAATAGAAACATTAGTAAGTTATGTAGCTTATGCTATGGAGATTATAGGAATTATAATAATTATTATATCAGGAATTAAGGCCTTATATATATTTATTAAAGATGGATTTAAATTTAATAATATGAGTGTTTCATTAACAATAGCAGAAGGTTTAAGTATGAGTTTAGGATTTTTACTTGCTGCTGAAATTGTCTTAAGTATAATGATAAAGACCGTTCCGAATTTAATTGTTTTAGTAGGTATCGCTGCTTTAAGAGTAGGGCTTACATTTGTATTACTTTGGGAAATAACTCAGTTTGAGAAGGTTCTTGATCAAGATCACCCAAAAGGTGCCTACTATGAACAAAAACTATCACCAAAAAATAATAAGTAAGCATATATAATAGGGCAGGATAACCTGCCCTTATTTTATTGGCTTTATATATTATGCATTTCCGATATTAATACTTTCCCCAGCGTAGTATAGGGATTTATTATATAAATTTTGTTGAATTCTAGTTTGTAAAGAACCTATTCTAACAATTGTTTCAGCATATATAGTATCGTGGCTTATAATCCGACCATAACCCCTTGCTTTAATAGATTCGGATATTTTAGCTAATTCTTCTTTTCCTTTTGCTATAGTATTAGAAATTTCCATATAGCTAAAGTTTGCTTCATCAAGCATTTTCTTTTTTTCATTAGTTAGGCGATTTGCCTTTTCATATTCATGGAGTAATGTAATTAAGGTTTTTAAGCTATCCATTTTCTTTTCTAATTGGGGAATTTCTTTTAAGAGTTTCTGCTGTCTATCAATAGTATCAGATTCCGCTCCTATTTCTATAGAGGTGATTACCCCTGCAGGCGATCCTATAATATAGGATTCAATATTTTTACCGGCAGTATAATTACCACCTACAATTCTAGAAACCCTACCTACGGTTTTAATGGATTTTCCGCATTTCACATCGCTATTCATTAGATAAGAAGCTTCTATATCGCCTTTAGCAAAGACATTACAATTTTCAATAAAACTGCTATTAAAATTTCCTTCACAGATTATATTGCTAGAAATTGCACCCTTTCGTAAGATAATATTTCCACCTGCTTTTAGTGTTGCTGAACTAATACTTTCGTTTACTTCAATATTTCCTGTAGTTTCAACAACAAAACCAGGATTAATAGTTCCCTTAATAATAACATTGCCCCTGGCTTTTATATTTCCAGTTGAATGATCTACGTTTTGATTGATATAAAGGGTCTCATTTACATTAATCTTACCCTTCTCAAAATCAACTTGTCCATCAATCTTTGAAACAATAATATTTTGATCTTCATTAAATTCTACATTTTTACCTAATAATGTGGGAAGCCGCTTTCCTGGGATGTGAGGAATTTTTTTTCCTGTAACAGTCATCCCATCGAATCCCTCTACCGGTGGTGTCAATTTACACAAGACTTGTCCTTTCTTAACATTTTCAACAATTTCAAGATTGTAAAAATCGGCAGTTCCGTCTTCATTAATCTTTGGTTTCAAATCCCTTATTGTTTTAAATAGAAGTTCAAATGTTTCGTCTTTACCATTTACCGGCTTAATACCATGGGCGACTATTATATTTTTATTATATTGGGGATTTTTAGGAATATCAATAAGTGATTCCTTATCTAGTCCATATATTATATTATTTTTTCCTAATGCCTGCTCAATACTTTCAAGATCAGGCTTTAGGCCACCATTCTTTGGAGGTATAATATTTATATATGCCTTTAATTTATCACTTGATAGGGATACCTCTACTTTTGAATCTATTGGTTCCCCATCTAATTCATTATATGTATCTAAAATATTAATCATAGTAAACCTCCTCTTAGTTGAACAAGAAATATAAATAGAAACTAAATTGATAATATTTTAAGAAGAATAGTTTAAATATTCTATATATTATATTATAATATAAATTTCCGCTTATGTACAGAATTAAAAAGAAAACCAATAGATTTATTGGTTTTCCTTTAATAATCTGTCTTTAACTTCCCATATAGATTGTGATAAATCAACTATATATTCATGGGGTTTTTCAAATCTCTTAACCTCATCCCATAGCGTATTTAATTGATCTTTGCAGTATTTTCTTATTTCTTCAATATCTGGACTTTCATAGACTTGATTTCCCTTATCAAATATTTGTACTAGAAGTTTTTTAGCATAGAAATTTTTAATCGTCTTTCTTTTCCATGTAAATAGGGGATGAAAAATTTCATAAGGTTTACTTTCATCTATTGTTTCATCATGTTCTGTAACCACATCTCCTATGGCCTTATGAGTGTCCTTATCAAATAGTCTATAAATTTGCTTAAATCCAGGAGTAGTTATTTTACCTACATTGGAGCTTATTTTTATTTTAGGAATAATCTTTCCATTTTCCTCTACTGCAGTAAGTTTGTATACGCCACTAAATACAGGTTGGCTCTTTGCAGTGATCAATCTCTCTCCTACACCAAAGCTGTCAATTTGTGAACCTTGCTTAAGTAGATCTTCTATAATATATTCATCCAATCCGCTGGAAGCCATAATAGTACAATCTTCAAAGCCGGCTTCATCTAACAATTTTCTAGCTTCTTTTGATAAATAAGCAATATCTCCACTATCAATTCTAATACCTTTTGGTCTAAAACCCCTTGGAACAATTTCTTCCTTAAATATTTTTATTGCATTAGGAACTCCGTCTCTTAAAGTGTTGTAAGTGTCAACTAATAAATAGCAATTATCAGGATATGTTCTAGCATAAGCCCTAAAAGCATCTAATTCACTTGGGAATAATTGAACCCAACTATGTGCCATCGTACCTAAAGCAGGGATACCATAATCTCTATCCGATATTGTATTAGCTGTACCAACACAACCCCCTATATACGCCGCTCTAGCGCCTAATATAGCTGAATCATAGCTATGTGCCCTTCTACTGCCAAACTCAACAACTGGCCTACCCTTAGCCGCTCTAACGATTCTATTAGCCTTGGTTGCCACTAGGGATTGATGGTTAATAGTAAGAAGTATCATAGTCTCTACTAATTGAGCCTGTACTAAAGGACCTCTGACAATTACTACTGGTTCTTGAGGAAAAATAGGTGTACCTTCTGGAACAGCCCATACGTCACATGAAAACTTGAAGTTTCTTAGATATTCTAAAAACTTATGGCTAAACATATTTCTGCTTTTAAAGTATTCAATGTCTTGATCAGTAAACTTTAAATTCTTTAGATATTCAATAATCTGTTCAACACCAGCCATTATGGCAAAACCACCATCTTCTGGTATGGATCTGAAAAACATATCAAAATAAGCAATTTTGTCTTCAAGATTATATTCTAAAAAACCGTTTGCCATAGTAAATTCATAAAAGTCTGCTAACATCGAAAGATTCCTTTTGTTTACCCAATCCAATTTATTCATTGCTCTCTCCTTTTGTATGATGTATT
>JAAYGX010000079.1 GCA_012735585.1 Tissierella sp. | reverse complement strand
TAGAACAATTAAAGATATTGCTATATGCATCTCCAATTATTTTAATTCTTATATTGATGTTATCAGCATCAACCACTTATGAAATATATAGAAGGAAAGACATATGATTTAGATAGAAAAGGCTTGTGAACACAGGCCTTTTCTGCCTGGTAAATCTACATATCTAAGGAGCATAGGGGTCAATGCCTTGTTTTCCCAGACTATGTATTTAGTATTAGCTAAGGAATATAGGGCAAATTATTATAAACTATTAACCTCCATTGGGACGACAGACAGTATTGAAGACGGAGATAGCTACTTTATGACAGAGGCCAAATCACTGAAAAGAATCTTAGATGTCCTAAATGAGCATCAACCTGTACTATGTATATTAGACGAAATATTAAGAGGGACAAATACTATTGAAAGAATAAATGCAGCAAGGGAAGTCTTAAACTATATGATCGATAGAAATTCTTTAGTAGTTGCGGCCACCCATGATTTAGAATTAACTACCATGGTAAATGATCGATTTGATAATTACCATTTCCAAGAAGATATTAGAGAGAATGATATAGAGTTTGATTATATCCTAAGGAAAGGACCAGCCACTAGTAGAAATGCCATAGCCATCCTAAGATACCTTGGCTATCCAAAAGAAATCCATGAAAATGCAGATAAAGAAGTTGAGAAGTATGACACATCATTTATACCATACGACAATTTTTATCCATGAAATGTCGAGTTTAATACCATATCCTTTGCTATAATTTATTCAAGAAAGGAGTGAAAGGATGTTAAAAGAACTTAATCAAGTCATTGACTATATTGAAGAAAGCTTAAGTGCAGATATCACACTCGAAGAAATATCTCGATATGCTGGCGTATCAGATTATCATTTTCGAAAAATCTTTTATTATTTATCTGGTTTAACATTGAATGAATATATTAAAAATCGAAAACTATCAGAAGCAAATAAGGATTTATTAAATAATGAAAAAGTAACGGATGTAGCATTTAAGTATGGATATGAATCAATGGATGGATTCACTCGTGCATTTAAATCTTGGAGTGGATTTTTACCATCGGAAGTGGCTAAAACAGGAGTTAGTAAATCCTTTCCCAAACTTTCATTTTATATAGATGTCAAAGGAGGACAAAGTATGGATTATAAAATTGTAGAAATGCCTGGATTCAAATTTGCTGGTGTAAGTAAACGAATTTCTATGCAATTTGAGGGGGTAAATAATGCTATTGTCGAATTAGCAAAAAGTATTACGGAAGAGCAAAAAGATGAAATGCATGTCATTCAAAATATTGAACCTTGTGAGATTGTGAATGTTTCCTATGAGCATGATCATAATTTTATGGAAGATGGGGGATATCTTACTCACTTAATTGGAGTTCTAACCACAGAAGAAAATATAAGTAATCTTTTAGATGTTATGGATGTACCAGCATATACTTGGGCTGTTTTCCCAAATGATGGTCCTTTTCCAGAAACTTTGCAACAAACCTATGCAAGAACTTATTCAGAATGGCTACCTGTTTCCGATTATGAAGTGATTCAAGCTCCAGGGTTTTCATTTACCAAAATGGATAAAGAAAAAGATAATTATGCATATAGTGAAGTTTGGATGCCAGTACGCAAGAAAGGATAATTATTTTGCATTTAATAAAATAATCGGGTTATCCAAATGCCGATGCTTTAAAAATAGTTCTATAACCCTCACCTTGAGTGAGGGTTGAATTTTGTAATATTTCAATCCTTAAACTTCAAGGTAAATTTAAGGCCATCATGACCTAATTCAGTATTTTCAAATATACTTTTAGCATTTTCTATATAATCCATAGGATGGTCTACAGCAGGACTAAAGTGAGTTAAAAGGAGCTGATCTACATTGCCTTTCTTTGCCAAAACTGCAGCCTCTTCAAATGTCATATGCTTATTTACTATTGCCTTATTCTGATCCTGATGATCTCCATATGTTCCTTCGCAAATAAATAAGTCGCTATTCTCTATGAATTCGGGAATATCTTCTGTTGGTCTTGTATCAGTAGTTATACTTACCTTGATACCTGGCCTTTGGTGACCTAAAACCATTTTATGATTATATAGTTTACCTTCATATTGCACATCCTCACCATACTGAAGCCTACCCCACAGATTTTGGGGTATCCCTAGATTAATTGCATTTTCTTTTAAAAAGGCAGGTTTCCTATTTATATAAAAGCTATATCCTATACAATCTGCCGAATGATCTAATCTTATAGTTGAAACTGATATATCTCCTTTTTTGGATAGATCGGTGGACAAGGTTAATCCATTTTTGGTAGATATTATTTCCAATGTATCCTTTTGAACTTCTATTATATTGATATGGTATGGAAGGTAAATTGTAAGTGTAAGGCCTTTTACAGCATCATATATACCCGGAGGTCCTATTATTGTAATAGGATCTACTCTTTCACTGTTTCCCATTGTGGATAACAGGCCAGGCAATCCAAATAAATGATCGCCATGGATATGGGTTATACAAATTATGTCTAAAGACTTAAATCCAGTATGAAACTCCCTCATAGCTACTTGAGTTCCTTCACCACAATCAATCAAAATCTTTCTTCCTTTGTACCCTAATACAATGGAGGACAAATATCTATTGGGCAAAGGAAGCCCCCCGCCACTACCTAACAATATTATATCTAGCATATTATCATCCTTAATTACTATTTTAGCAAAGCCTTACTATATTATTATCAATATAAGTATACTATAAACATATGGATTTTACATATATATCATGTGTTTTACACAATTTAAATTTAGTATATAATAAGAGTAAGGAAAATGCGGGGTGATAAAATGTATAGAATACTTGTTGTAGATGATGAAGAAAAAATAAGAGAAGTCATTAGAGAATATGGTGAATTTGAAGGCTATGATGTTACAGAAGCAGTGGACGGAATGGATGCAGTTAATATTTGTAGGGAAAAGGATTTTGATATTATCATCATGGACGCTATGATGCCAAAATTAGATGGATTTTCTGCTGTGAAGGAAATTAAGAAAACCAAGGATATTCCTGTTCTTATGCTGTCAGCAAGGGGAGAGGAGTATGACAAACTATTTGGATTTGAAATAGGCGTAGATGATTATGTAGTAAAGCCATTTTCACCAAAGGAAGTAATGGCAAGAATAAAGGTAATCATAAATAGACATCAATCTAAAGAAAGAGTC
>JAAYGX010000202.1 GCA_012735585.1 Tissierella sp. | reverse complement strand
CGTCCAGGTTGCGCGGCAGCCCCTCGAAGGCGCCGTCCAGGTCCACCACGTGCAGCCGCCGCGCGCCCGCCTCCGCAAAGGAGCGGGCCACCGCGACCGGGTCGTCGGCATACACCGTCTCCGCGTCGGCGCGGCCTTGCACAAGCCGGACGCAGCGGCCGCCTCTCAGGTCGATGGCCGGAATGACGACGCTCATGCCAGCATGCCCTTCGTCGACGGCACGCCTTTGACCCGCGGGTCAAAGGCCGCCGCGTCTTTCAGCGCCCGCGCCACGGCCTTGAAGGCGGCTTCGATGATGTGGTGCTCGTTCTTGCCCGCGAGCTGGCGCACGTGCAGCGTGACGCCCCCGGTGGTCGCGAAGGCCCGGAAAAACTCTTCCGCCAGCACCGCGTCAAACTGGCCGATGCGGCCCGCGGGCGTCAGGTCGTAGGCCAGGTAGGGCCGGCCGCTGAGATCCAGCGCCGCCAGCACCAGCGCGTCGTCCATGGGGACGTGCGCGCTGCCGAACCGCTGAATGCCGGCTTTGTCGCCCAGGGCCGCGTGCAGCGCCTGGCCCAGGCACAGCCCCGTGTCCTCCACGGTGTGGTGGCCGTCCACGTGCAGGTCGCCGTCGACCCGCACGGGCAGGTCAAACAAGCCGTGGCGGGCAAACGCCGTCAGCATGTGGTCGAAAAAGCCGATGCCGGTCTGCACGTCGGCTTCGCCTGCGCCGTCCAGCACCAGGCGCAGTTCGATGTCGGTCTCCGCGGTGCGCCGGGTGACAAAGCCCGTGCGCGGCCCCCTCGTATCCCTGCTCGACATGGCCCTCAGTCCTTTCCGACCAGCCGCACCCGCATGGCGCGCGCGTGCGCGGGCAGCCCCTCAATCTCCGCCAGCCGCTCCACGTCCCGGCCTTCCAGCTCGGCCGCTTCCCTCGTGTAGATGACCACGCCCGAGCGGCGGACGAAGTCGTCCACGCTCAGCTGCGACGCGAAGCGGGCCGTGCCGTTGGTGGGAAGGATATGGTTGGAGCCGGCGATGTAGTCGCCCACCACTTCGGGCGCGTAGGGCCCCACGAACACGGCGCCCGCGTGACGGATGCGCCGCAGCAGGCCAGCGGTTCCCGCACCATGACCTCCAGATGCTCGGGCGCCAGCACGTTGGCCAGAAGCACCGCCTCTTCCATGTCGCGGCAGACGGCGATGAGGCCCCACCGCTCCAGCGACGCCCGGGCCACCGCCGGATCGGGCAGCGCCGCCAGCTGCCGCGCCAGCTCCTCCCGCACCGCCTCGGCCAGGTGTTTGTCGTCGGTCACCAGCCACGCGGCCGCCTCGGTGTCGTGCTCGGCCTGGGACAGCAAGTCCGCGGCCACGAACTCCGGCCGCGCCGACCCGTCGGCCAGCACCAAAATTTCGCTGGGGCCGGCGATGGCGTCAATGCCCACCCGCCCGAACACCCGCTTTTTCGCCAGCTGCGTGAACACGTTGCCCGGCCCGACGATTTTGTCCACGGCCCGGATGGTCTCGGTCCCGTAGGCCAGCGCCGCCACCGCGTGGGCGCCGCCCACCCGCAGGACGGCGTCCGCGCCGGCCTCTTTGGCCGCGATGAGAATGTACGGGTTGACGCGGCCGTCGGGCCCGCCGGGCGTCACCACGACGACGTAGTCCACGCCCGCGACCCGGGCCGGCACCACGGCCATCAGCGCCGTAGACACCAGCGGGAAGCGGCCGCCCGGTACCAGGGGCGCCACCCGCTCCATGGGCGCGTAGCGCTGTCCCACCACGCCGCCGCCGGGCATGGTCTCGAACCACGGCTGGCGCTTCTGCGCTTCGTGGGCCAGGCGGATGTTGTCGCGCGCCCGGCGGATGGCCGCCACGACCCGCGGGTCGGCCTCGGCGTACGCGGCCGCAAACTCTTCTTCACCGACGAAAAACCGGGCCGGCGGCAAGTCCATGCCGTCCAGCCGCCGGGCGTAGTCCGCCACCGCCGCGTCGCCGCCGCGGCGCACGTCCTCGACGATGCGCTCCACCACCTGCCAGGGCGTGAGCG
>JAAYGX010000078.1 GCA_012735585.1 Tissierella sp. | reverse complement strand
TTTTTTATAAATGATAATCTATTTTGCTACTCATTATAAATAGGTTTCAACTTCTCCATGTCGAATAAATTAATTAAATAAATTCAACATGTTTTGATTCCACTTTAATATTTCATGCAAATAATTTGGTAGATCTTCTTCCATCGTTCCGGTAATGATTCCGTTTTCCCATGAAAATGAAGCTAACATTTTTTTAGTTGCTACGATTTTCTCTTCAACTTGTTGTTCGTTCAATTCAAACTCTTCTATAATCTCTTTATTATATTTTTCTTTTTTATTTTGGAGTTGCATGAGAAACTTCGCTGATTCCATAGGATTTCCTTCTCCATTAATGAAACGTTCAAAATAGTCCTTATCCATATACTTTTTGGCATAAGTATAAAAACTGACATTATTATTTTTTGTCATAGGGCTACTATAGTTTTTAAACGGTTCTAAGTCACTATTGTCAATGACAATATATCCTTTTTCTCGTAACACATCATTTTCATAATATTTCCTTATTTCATTCATAAAAGATGTAGCTTCTTGTTCGTCAGTAAAGTAATTATTAGCAATATATTCTGCTTGTTTTAGTGCCATTTCTCGATATGCTGCACGTTCCTCAACACTTTTACTAGGCATTGAAATAGAACTACGAAGAGCCGAAGCTAGTTCAGCAGCATAAAGCGAAGAGTTTGCAACTTTCCCCTCTAAAGCTTCTTTAATTGTATGTTGGAGTGTATTTTCAGGAAAATCGTATTTAACATTTAGACTAAACTCATCTTCTAACCGATTGTAGGCTTGTTCCTTTTCTAGTTGCTCAAGTAGTCTTTTTTCTATTGCTTCTGCACTATTATATTCTTCATAGAATTTTTGAAATTGCTTGCCTAATACATCGTCTTTGTTCGTTTCTCTAAACTTCAGTGATTGATAGAATTTATTTTTAGATTCATCACTTATTGTTACTGTTACCGCCCGGGCGTTGACATGATTATTATCAGAAGAAGTTTTTATTTTGGGCTTATAAAAGTAGTTGGTTGATTGTTGCGCATTGTGGATTTTAAACAAGCTAATCATCCTTTCCATTATTTTTTAATTTCGAATACTATAAGCAAAAAAGTATATGGGCTCAATATCCACAGCTGTTCCTGAATTCACTCTTACGTAGCCATAATCAAAATAGTGAGTAAAACTAATTGGACCAGGTATGGTATAACTGTAATAGCCTGTTGAATGAGATGTTTGCACGTCTACTGTAAAATATCCATTTTGATTAGTTTTCGTCGATGCAATCCTATATCTTAAATCATCTGGATTCCAGTGTTCATTAATAACTGTTACAGTAACATCTGCATCTGGTAATATATACCCATTGTAACCAGCAATTCCGTTTATAGTTAAAGTATCATTTCCCTTAATTCTATAATATGTTCCAAACTGGTATGTCGCATAGTTCCCTCCTTCAAAACCTGTAATATATTCATCAGCCTGATAATCAGGTAATATATTTAATCTATAAGTTGAACCAGTTAAGTTTGTGCTTTCTATTGAAGTAACTCTAAGGTAATATTGACCAGAATCAATTTCTGCTTTTCCATTTGATGAGATATTAACTTTCTTTAATTGACCATTTTCGAGTTGATATAATTCGATTTTATAGTTTGCATTTTTGGAATCTTCATCTAGTGTAAAGTTCACAGTGTGGTAATTTTTTGTAGTTGGTATTGTAAACTTATACCAATCATTATCGACTAGGGTGTCCATACTTCTTATATCGATTACTGTTGATCCAATTGGTTCTAAAGTGAAATTAATTGCCCAATTTACATTTTCGTCTGCTTCAAAATTGTCAGTATTTGTGTTTATTCCAAGATGGAGAGTGAATGGCTGACTAATACTAGACCCTAATTCTGATACTACAAATACAGCATATTCTTTTACTGTGTCTTCTCTATTAAATATCCCTACACTTTCAGGAGCAGTACCTTCAGTTCCGTTAAGAAATGTTCTATTCTGTGATAAATCTACTAAAGTCATGTCTAATGTATCTGAATCTACTTCAAAGAGATATAAATCATAGTCTAATTCTGCAGAGTTAGGTAAATCTAATTGAGCATGAAGAACTTCACCGGGTTCTACAACTATTGGATAAACATATTTTTGTTGACCTTCTTCTGTTAAATAGTCAGTCACATAACCATAAAACCCGTTATTAGAATTCAGTGTTTGCATAGGTTGAGAGAGTGTTAGTTTGTTATTCGGGTGTAATTGATTAATTTTGTTTTCAACATAGTTTTGATTTCTAATATTGTGTTGTCATTCTTTTTAAGTGACTTGACTTTGTTTATAGGCATTTCTTTAAGCTTAGGTATAGTGTCTGAAGCCTGAAATTCATTTGCCAAATCTAATTTCTGAGCAAAAGTACTACTTGGAAAAGAAGAGACTAGCAATAAAATAAAGATGGTTAATATTATCCTTATCCTATTTTTAGTATCAAACATAATCATCGCCCTATATCTTCTATTTTTTCTGCTTACACTTTTATTTTATCATAACTTACCTCCCCTACTTTATTGATCATTACCCTTACGAATTATCCGACAGCTTTTGTGGGGATGAGACATATATTCGTGTGAAGGGCAAATGGAATTATTTATTCTTTTTCTTTGATGCAGTTAAAAAAGTCATTTTGTCTTATCATGTTTC
>JAAYGX010000077.1 GCA_012735585.1 Tissierella sp. | reverse complement strand
TCTTCAAGATTATATTCTAAAAAACCGTTTGCCATAGTAAATTCATAAAAGTCTGCTAACATCGAAAGATTCCTTTTGTTTACCCAATCCAATTTATTCATTGCTCTCTCCTTTTGTATGATGTATTATTAAATAAATTATAGACCTATAATGGAATTAATTCAAGTATCTGTAAATCTATAGAGATAAAGGTTAGTATGAAAAGTCATCAGAATACTAAGCGAACATTTGCAGGGCACGATTTAATCCTTAGCGAATGTAGGCTAAAATCCGTTAAGCAGTTTTCACGTCCCTATAGATAGCCATCATAGAGAATTGAAAACTGTAGGATTGTAGCTGGAGTGAGCTTTAGAATTATTCGTGACCGAAACCGTGAGTGTGTATTTTGATGACTTTTCTTTTTATCAGTATTAATAGTAGCAAAAAAATAGATAGGTGACTTCTTATAACTTCTTAGAAATCACCTATCATTTAAAATAAAACTTTTTTGAGCTATACCAACCTATAGATTTTGGTTCTGTCATTTGCTCTAAAACTTTAAAACACTCCTTAAGTTAATTCTTGATTTAAAATACTGCTACCAAGCCTTTGAATCCACTATATGAATTCACTGGTCTTAATAATTTTAAATCCTACAACATTTTAAATTAATTTTAAATGGTGCAACAAAACAATCTAAACTTATCTTCATCATACTACAATTCGTTGATTCAAAACTATACACAGCTTTAATTCTAGTACCCACTAATACTTTACTACTAATAACTTAAAGCATTTTACTTAATTTAATAGGTTGGTGATAGTCAATAAGTTTTATTTGCAACCATTATAATTAGATTAAAAAATTTTTACTTATTTAAATTATATGGTTGTATCTATATTATACCCAGAATTTATATTTTAAACATATAATTAGAAATTTTTTTATTTTTTATTGAATTAATTCTTTACCCTTATCAGTTATAGTAAACATCCGAATAGGGATAGTGCTGCACCTTGAAAATGCACAGGATTTACATTTGCTTTCGCAAACAGGGGACCCCATTTCCTCCATTAGATAACCCATCCTGACTAATTGTTCCACACCACTTTCAAGCATCTCTTCAGAGATATTTAAATTTTTACTTATATTGGGTTTTGAGAAAATTTCTGCTGTATTAATCTCTTTAAGGATGTTTTTTAACATGATATCAACTCCTAAAATCCTAATAAGGTTCCTACTTGATATATAATTACTGATGCAATCCATCCTAGTACGAAAGGATACAATGCTATAAATATTGCCCATTTACTAGAGCCAGTTTCACTTTTTACTGTTGCTAAAACAGCTGCACATGGTGTATAGAATAAAGTCATTACCATAAATGAAATGGCAGTTAAAGGAGTAAATACGCTTTGTAAAGCTAGGGTTAGTTGGCTACCTTCACTTACACCTGCATAAACCATACCTAGTATAGCAACAACAGCTTCTTTAGCAGCGATACCTGCAAACAAACTAACAGTTGCTTGCCATGTTCCAAATCCAGCAGGAACAAATATCGGTGCTAGGAATGTTCCTATTCTACCTAATATACTTTCTTGGCTATAAGGTTCCACACCAAGTGGTAAAATTGATAATACCCAGAGTAAGGAAATAACAACAAATATAATAGTACCTGCCCTATGGATGAAGTCCCAAACCTTGTCCCACATATCCCTGATAACAACTCTGAAGGAAGGTAGTCTATATGGTGGAAGCTCCATAATAAAATAGGATGATTCACCTTTAAATAATGTCTTACTAAATATCTTACCCAAAATCAATGCAGTTATAATCCCTAAAACATATAAAGTGAATAATACAACTCCTCCATTATCAGGAAAAAATGCAGCTATGAAAACCAAGTAAATTGGCAATCTAGCCCCACAAGACATAAATGGATTGATAAGTATTGCAATCATTCTATCTTTTTTATTTTCCAATGTTCTAGCAGCCATAACACCTGGCACATTACATCCAAAACCTACAATCATAGAAATAAAGGTTTTACCATGTAAGCCAAGGGCCCTCATAATTCCGTCCATAATATAAGCTGCACGAGCCATATATCCAGTATCTTCTAATATACCTAAGAAGAAATACAGCACAACAATAAGAGGGATAAATTCAAATACAGCACCAACACCACCTATAATTCCTTCAACTAAAAAGGAAGTAAGTAATTCTGGAGCATTTAAGCCTTCTAAAAGATTAAGTACAAATTCTCCAAACATTTCAATTGCAGTAGCAACATAACCACCTAATAAATCTGAACCTATAACAAATGTAATTTGGAATATGAAAAACATAATAATTGCAAATATTGGTAGTCCTAAAAATTTATTAGTAATGATCTTATCTACTTTATCAGTTAATGTGACTTTTTCCACTTCAGGTTTAACCACACTGCTACTGATTATTTCACCCACAAATTCATATCTTTTATCTACTATTTCAAGTTCAAAATCCTGAGATTTTCCAGTAATATTTTTTATTCTTTCAAAATTATCCTTTTGGACATTTTTTTCTATATAATTAAGTACATCCATATCTCCTTCAAGAAGTTTGATTGCCAACCACTTTTTAGGATAATCAAAGTTAGACCCTTCTAAAATGTTTTCTATATGCAGTATTTCCTTATCCATATAATCACCATAGGACTTAATGGATCTTTGATTGGCTTCTTTATTTATATAGGAAATAGATTCTTCTAGAAGCATGTCCAAACCTTTTCTCTTTGAAGCCACAGTAGCTACCACTGGCACTCCTAAATTCTTTGAAAGCTTTTTAATATCTATTTCAATATTTTTTGCTTTGGCTTCATCCATCATATTTAAAACTAATATTATTTTAGTTCCCATTTCCAGTAGTTGGGTAGTTAAGTACATTCCTCTTTCAAGATTTGTAGCATCTACAACATTTATTACAACATCAGGATTGTCCTTTAATATAAAATCTCTAGCTACAACCTCATCCTCAGAGTAAGCCCCTAAACTATAGGTGCCGGGCAAATCAACAATATTAAACTCTGTATCATTGTGGGTTACCTTTCCTTCCTTTTTTTCAACAGTTACACCAGGCCAGTTTCCAACATGTTGATTTGATCCAGTCAATGCATTAAATAATGTGGTCTTTCCACTATTGGGATTACCAACTAATGCAATAGTATTCATTTTATCATCCTTCTTTCAAATATATATGATTTTATCCCACAATAATTTTGCTAGCCAAGCCTCTACCAAGCGCTAATTTGTGGCCATATAGATTTAATATAACCGGTCCAATATCATTTTTAACCATAGTCACCTTTGCACCTTTATTTAAACCAAGCTCGTATAATCTTTTTCTAGCAGAACCACAATTCACAATCTCCCCAATAATAGCTTTTTCATTTGGTTTTAATTGTATCAATGAATTATTTATCATCCCGTTCGTCCTTTCTATCTAAATTACATACAGAAAATAATAATGATAATCATTATCAATAATATAATAGTATTGTATAATATTTGTCTAAGATTATCAATAGTAAATCACTCGGGATTAAAATAAATTAAGAGTATTAAAAAAAATATTTGACAAAAGATAATAGAGGTGATAGTATAAAACTACAACACCACCCACCGGGGGTGGGGGTAAAAAGAAAAGGAGTTGAAAACTTATGGCTAGCAAAAAAATAGATATAGATGTAATGGGTATGACTTGCGCAGCCTGTTCTACTAGAGTAGAGAAGGCACTAAATAAACAAGAGGGCGTAGAGAATGCAGTAGTTAATCTTTTATCCAACAGAGCAACTGTTGAATTTGATGATGAAAAGATTAAAGAAGGAGATATTATAAATGTAATAAACAAGACAGGATATGAGGTTCCGCCAGTAAACAAAACATTATTAATAGAAGGCATGACATGTGCTGCTTGTTCTACTAGAGTGGAAAAAGTCCTTAATAAAGTTGATGGTGTAACGAAAGCCAATGTAAATTTATCTACAAACAAAGCTATGATAGAATTTCCATCTGGAGCAGTAGAAGTTGATACACTTATTAATGCAGTGGAGAAAGCAGGATATAAGGCAGAGCTTGAAATTGAAAGGGACCTTGATAGGGAGAAGGAGCTAAGAGAAAAGGAAATCAAATCTCTTAAAACATCCTTTATCATATCTGCAATACTCAGTATACCATTATTCTCTGCCATGTTTTTTCATATGGCAGGAGTTCATAATACCTTAGGTAATATATTAAATAATGGATGGTTCCAATTAGCATTAGCTACACCGGTACAATTTATTATAGGAGCTAGATTCTATAAGGGTGCTTATAATTCCTTAAGAGGTGGCGGAGCTAATATGGATGTTCTAATAGCTATGGGAACATCGGCGGCTTACTTTTTTAGTATTTATAATTTATTAATTGGCGTTCATGAATACTATTTTGAGTCATCAGCGGTTATTATTACATTAATATTATTAGGTAAGTTATTTGAAGCAGTTGCCAAGGGTAAGACTTCAGAGGCAATTAAAAAACTTATGGGATTACAGCCTAAGACTGCAAGAGTAGTAAGAGATGGCAATGAAATAGACCTACCTATAGAAAAACTTGAAATAGGAGATATAGTAGTTGTTAGACCAGGGGAGAAAGTTCCTGTAGACGGTATTATTGTAGATGGTCATTCATCACTAGATGAATCAATGCTAACAGGTGAAAGTATTCCTGTAGATAAAACAGTAGGTGATGAAGTAATCGGTGCTACTATAAATAAATTTGGATCATTTAAATTTGAGGCAAGAAAAATTGGTAAAGATACAGTATTATCCCAGATAATAAAATTAGTAGAAGAAGCTCAAGGTTCAAAAGCACCAGTTCAAAGATTAGCTGATAAAATATCAGGTATATTCGTACCTGTAGTAGTAGTTATAGCCTTGGTAACATTTTTCGGATTCTATCTTATAGGCAATGATTTTAATACAGGACTTATCAATGCGGTAGCAGTACTTGTAATTGCTTGTCCTTGTGCATTGGGATTGGCTACACCTACAGCTATTATGGTTGGTACTGGAAAGGCAGCAGAAAATGGCATATTGATTAAATCAGGTGAACACCTAGAGAGAGCTCATAAAATGGACACTATAATATTTGATAAAACAGGAACTATAACAAAAGGTGAACCCGAAGTTACAGATATATTAAGCTTTAATAATATTGAAAAAGATGAAGTATTGAGAATTGCAGCATCAGTAGAGAAGGCGTCTGAGCATCCATTGGGACAATCCATTGTAAAACATGCCGAAGATAAGAATGTGAAATTGACAGATACTGAATCCTTCATGTCCATATCAGGCAAGGGACTTGCGGCAGTATTTGAAGGCAAAGATGTTTTAATTGGAAATAGAAGATTAATGAGAGAAAACAATGTTCAAATTGAGACCAACGAAGATGAAATGCTAAGATTAGAACAAGAAGGTAAAACTGCAATGTTAATCGCATTAGATGGAGTAATTTCTGGTATAATAGCAGTAGCAGATCAAATAAAGGAAACTTCTTTGAATGCTATAAAAGAATTACAGGCTATGGATTTAGATGTATATATGATAACAGGTGACAATGAAAGAACAGCTAAAGCAATAGCTAAACAAGTAGGTATAACTAATGTATTGGCAGATGTATTACCTGAAAATAAGGCAGAAGCAGTAGAGAAGCTTAAATCAGAAGGCAAACATGTAGGTATGGTAGGAGACGGAATCAACGATGCTCCAGCCCTGGCTGCTGCAGATGTAGGATTTGCCATAGGTACAGGTACTGATGTGGCAATGGAGGCCGCAGATATTACTCTAATGAAAGGCGACTTAAATGGAGTAGTAACAGCCATAAGATTAAGCCATAGAACCATGAAAACAATTAAACAAAATCTGTTTTGGGCATTTTTCTATAATACAATAGGAATACCATTTGCAGCACTAGGATTCTTAGATCCAATGGTAGCGGGAGCAGCAATGGCCTTTTCTTCAGTATCAGTAGTTACAAATTCATTGAGACTTAAAAATTTTAAATAAAGATTAGGAGGAAATATAAAATGACAAAAACATTATTAGTAGAAGGTATGTCTTGTGGACATTGTGTAAAGGCAGTTGAGGCTGCACTTAAAGAACTAACAGAAGTAAATAAGGTAGAAGTAGATTTATCACTAAAAAAGGTAGTAGTAGAAGGAGAAGACTTAGTTGAAGAAAAGTTAAGTCAAGCAATAGAAGATGCAGGTTATGAGGTATTACAGATCATTTAGAAATTGGTGATAAAATGAATGAGTCAAAAAAGAAGGCTTTAAATAAATTAAAGACTGCTAGAGGCCAGATTGATGGAATTATCAAGATGGTTGAAGAAGATAGATATTGTGTAGATGTATCTACACAGATACTATCTGCCATAGGATTGCTTAAAAAAGCCAATATAGATGTGTTAAACGATCATATTAGACATTGTGTAGCAACAGCAATCTTAGAAGGCGAAGAACAAGGCAATGAAAAGATAGAAGAGATTATTACAATAATAGATAAGTATATAAAGTGACAAAGCTTGTCTTTGTCATCCTGAACAAGGTGAAGGATCTTTAAAACATCCCACTGGAAATGAAATAGTGGGATGTTTTTTTATCCTGAGCGTCAGCGAAAGATCTTGCAGATACTGGAACAACAAGATTCTTCGGCTAAGCCTCAGAATGACAGTGTGAAATCGATAGTTTATTTGCCGATATTAGGTAATATTAGTTTTATCATATCTTTGATTAATCTGATATTTTCTTTGGATGCACCAGAAAGTAGAGAGAGAATATCCTTTATCTCTTCATCCAGCTCTTCCTTATAATTATCTTCAATAGCTTCCTTTGCTAAAACATTTTCCATATAGTGGGTATATCCTTTGAGGATAAAATCCACAGAAACATTTAAAGAAGATGATATTTTAATTAGAGTATCCAAGCTCATATTTCTATCACCGCGTTCAATCTGTCCTATGTAATATGGTGATAGTTCAACTATTTCAGAAAATTTCTCCCTAGATAAGCCTAATTTTTCTCTTTCGTTTCTTATTCTCGAACCTATTTCTTTAAGATTTATTATAAAATCCCTACTTTCCATTATGTCACTCCCTTATGTCTAACTTTAATATGATAACCCGCTTAACAAAATTGGCAATCAGCATAATAATATGATATGCTAATTGCCAACAAATGATTGTATTTTATTTAAATTATAGTAAAATGTAGATAGAAGTACTTCCTAATATTTTATTATTTAGAGTATAATTAGTAAATTATAATAGCTTTTGTGTATAAAAGAAATAGAAGTGGGTATATTTATGGAAAGTTAAAATCTTACTGTATCTGTTACCTTCTAAGGAGGAGATAGCATGTTAGAAGAAAAGATTAATGAATTAAGAAAAGATTTAAATGAGATGATCGATAGGGAAAATGAAGATCCAAAGAAAATTTTACAAATTAGTGAGGAATTGGATCTGCTTATATTAGAATATTATAAGGAAATAGGTATATATAAACAATAAAAGGTAGCCAAAAGGTTACCTTTTATTGTTTTAATGGATTTTATAGGGTTTTAAGGACCGTAAAATTATTCTGTTCTTAGTGCAGTTACTGGATCTTGTTTAGCTGCCTTCTTTGATGGTATTACTCCTCCAATTAGTGTAAGTATTACACTAAGGATGATTAAAACTATAGCATTAGTAGCTGGAAGATATGCATTTACCATTGGATTACCAGTTAAATTATGAATAATTTTATTTATTGGATATGTTAGTAAAATTGTTATACCGACACCAAGTATTCCTGAAAATAAACCAACTATAAATGTTTCAGCATTAAAAACTTGAGAAATATTTTGTTTTGAAGCCCCAAGAGCCCGTAGTATTCCTATCTCTTTAGTTCGTTCTACAACTGAGATATAGGTGATAATACCAATCATTATAGATGAGACAACTAGAGAAACGGCTACAAATGCTATCAATACATATGTGATTACATTGATAATAGTTGTAATAGAAGAAGTCATCATGGCTACAAAATCAGTATAAGAAATACGGTTTTCTTCAGAGACTGTTGTATTGTAATGAGTTATAGAATCTGCAATGGCATCTTTAGCTTCGAAAGTGTCTGCATAAATACTGATGGACGCAGGGGCATCCAGACTCACAAAACCAAAAGTATTCATATTATCATCATAGTTCCCTGTAGAAATAGAGCTGTCATATATTCCAAGAAGGACCTCATCATCAGCCTGTAGCATAAATTGATCAATCATAGCAGCAAGCTGTGTCTCATTCATAGCTTGTATTGACTGTAAAGCCTCTGGATTACTTGCATTGGAAGTAAAGGAAATATTTCTCATCATATTTGCCTTATCTGATATACCCAAGTCTTGAATATATTCTTTTACATCATTGATTTTAGTCTCATCGTCAGATGGTTCAAAAGTTAATCCATTTAATATATTGGTATTTGGATTAGCTTGCTGAGCTTTAACAATAGGACTGTTATTAGAATAATCTATAACATAATTTGTAAGTGCGTTGGTATAACCAATTGCACCCCTAATATTTGCATTTGCAGCATCTTCAATTGGTCTAATAATCCCAGAAACCTTTAAGTTAACTGCACTTTCGATTAGTTTTTCTAATTCTTGTTTTTCCTTACCAATATAATCAAAAGTACCTGTTTCATTTTCTATATAAAAATCACTAGATGGAATAAAATAAAAACTTTGATTAAGGATATCTTCATAGTCCCAAGTATAAGTCTTGGCATTGAGCTCTTCGCCACTGTTTATAATCTCCATAATTTCTTCATATTCTTCCACTGGCAACAATCCAAGGGAGTACAGAGCTGTTGTTGGAATCTCATTGTTTTTATCTAAAACAAATACAACTTCATCAAAGCCTTGGGGCCATGTACCATGAACTAAATCATAGCTATCTGTAGTTACGCGACTTACAAGTTGGCCATCAGAACCAGGTAATAATTCCTGGAAGGTATCTGATTCAAACATAGAGGGACCTGGGGACATTGCACTCATAGAGGATATTCTATTTATCATACCACTTTGCATTTCTCCAACCGCTCCCTCTGAATTAATAGTAGGTCTGGTGTTTAAAAATGCATTTTCCTTAGTATCGATTAATTCCCCCTCTGAATTACGGGCAAATATGCTAAAAGCAACATCATAGGAATAGATGATTCCATTTTCACCAAGATATTGCCTTATTTCACCATCTGGATGATCTAGATATTTTTTGAATTCTGTTAAGTTATTTTCGGTAAGGCTGGTTACAAACTGACTTGCCATCTCTAAGTTTTGACTATTGGAGTATACAGCATCAAGATCATGTTCCACATCTGTTTCTACGCTTCCCATAGGTCCTCCAGTACCCATGACACTACTTAAGTCAATTGTTTGAGCATCAATAGTTATTGGATAAGAAGTCATAGTATCCCTTTGAATATCTTCAATATAGGTGTTAACGCCATTTGAAAGAGCAAGTATGAGGGCGATTCCAATAATACCTATAGAACCAGCAAAAGCTGTTAATATGGTTCGACCTTTCTTAGTCAATAGATTATTAAAACTAAGAGAAAGGGATGTTAAAAAGGACATAGATGCTTTTCCCATATTTTTATGCTCTAAGTCTTCATCATTTATTTCTTCCCCCATATATGGGTTTGAGTCATCAATGATATTACCATCTCTAAGTTTTACAATTCTTGTAGCATATATCTCTGCTAGTTCCGGATTATGTGTAACCATTATAACTAGCCTATCTTTAGCAACTTTTTTCAATAATTTCATTATCTGAACACTGGTTTCTGTATCAAGGGCACCTGTTGGCTCATCTGCTAAAAGAATATCTGGATTATTTATTAGAGCACGCGCAATAGCTACACGTTGCATTTGCCCTCCAGACAATTGATTTGGTCTTTTGTGAATATGCTTTTCAAGACCTACTTCCTCTAAAGCATCTTTAGCGCGTTTTTTTCTTTCTCCCTGGGAAATACCCGAAATCGTAAGGGCTAGTTCCACATTTGATAAAATTGATTGGTGAGGAATCAAATTATAACTTTGAAAGACAAAGCCGATACTATGATTTCTATAGGAATCCCAATCCCTGTCATGATACTTTTTTGTAGAAATACCATTTATTATTAAATCTCCACTATCATAGCGATCAAGACCACCTATGATGTTGAGTAATGTAGTTTTTCCTGACCCACTGGGCCCCAAAATTGCCACAAATTCACTTTTACGTAAATTTAAGCTGACATCATCCAAAGCTGATTGGATTAAGTCACCTGTAATATATTCCTTAGATATATTTTTTATTTGTAACATGAATTTAACAACCTCCTTATTCTTAGGTATTATAAGATAGTATTATCAACTCAGTATGAACTCAAACAAAACTAAGAATTATTTTTATTTAGGTAGATATCTTATATAAATTCATATCATACTATTATTGATAAAATTTCTTATTAGAGTTATAATAAGGTCAGGAAAGGTCAAATTCAAAACGGATTTGAGGTTTAAAGGAGAGAATTATATTGGAATATAAAGATTATTATAAAATATTAGAAGTGGATAAAAACTCTAGTCAAGATGAGATAAAAAAATCATATAGAAGATTAGCTAAGAAATATCACCCTGATTTGAGGCCAGATGATAAAAATGCCCAAGAAAAGTTCAAAGAGATCAATGAAGCCTATGAAGTATTAGGGGATGAGGACAAAAAGAAACAATACGATACCTTTGGAAGTAGCTATAATTTCTCAGGTGGACAAAACTTTGATCCATCCCAGTATGGATTTGGCAATGCTCACACATATACTTATAGTACATCAGGAGATGGCGGAGGATTTAGTGATTTCTTCAATATGTTCTTTGGCGGTGGCGGTAGTAGAGGAAATTCATCAGGATTCAATATCAACAATATTTTTGGTGGTGGGGGAAGACCTAAAACAAGCCCTAACTCCTATGAATCAGAGCTTAATATAACATTGGAAGAAGGATACAAAGGCACCACTAAGGAAGTAAGCATTAACCTGGGTGGTGAGACAAAAAATATTTCAGTAAAAATTCCAAAAGGAATATTTCCCGGGAAAAAATTGAGAGTTAAGGGAGAAAAATGGGGAATATCTGGAGATATTTTATTTAAAATTAATTTCATTGAAAATAATAGATATAAATTAGAGGGACTAGATATTATAAATAAAGTAGATGTTTTACCTTGGGAAGCAGCATTGGGAACTAAGACGATCATAAGTACTTTAGAAGGAAAAATTAAGGTAACTGTACCCAAAGGTATTGAAGCAGGTAAGAAGATTCGCATACCTAAAAAAGGATATAAAGATATGAAGAATAATGTCGGAGACTTATATATAGAAATTAATATAGTGAATCCACCAACATTAACTGAAGAAGAGGAAGAATTATATAAGAAATTAAGTGATATATCTAAGTATAACCCTAGGGGAAATTAAAAAGCAGTGGATTTTAAAATCCACTGCTTTTTATTATGTATCCGTGCACCTAGCTTCGACATCCTATCCCAAGCGTTACCCAAGTAGTTATCTCAGATCAGGTGACCCTACGGCGCACGAGAAGTTTCACTTACCGCTGCTTCCTTCCGTACCTGACGGGGTTCATGAGTTCCCGTTGCGTAGGACCCAATCGTCAACGCCACTTATTCGGGGCAGACCTCATGATAGAAATGCCTCTGCTAGGAATTCAATCCTGCTATAGCGGATTGCAGGTTATAGGGCACCGCTACCTCCCCATCTAGCACGGCAAAATTTATAATGGCGGAGAGAGGGGGATTCGAACCCCCGAAACGCTTATCACGTTTACCCGCTTTCCAGGCGAGCGCCTTCAGCCAGCTCAGCCATCTCTCCATAATTAATTGCACTACAGAAATATATTATAGGATAAATAGAGGCTTTTGTCAAGTTTGAAATTATTGGCAGGTTTGATTACTCTGGATATTTTTACCTTTCCCATTGTTAAAGGAACACGCCACATTGAATACAAGGAGCACGTCTTCAGTTTTATGGTCACATCATAACTTGAGAATGGGCTAAAGTCAAGGTTTATTTTTTGGAAGGTTTTTATTTTTTGGAAAAACATTGCTATGGAAAATAAGTTCTATTTTATTAGTCTTTACTTTAAGTTTTTTAATTCCTCTAACTTTTACAAAAACACTCCCTTGTACCTGTGACAAGGGAGTGTTTTTTCAATCTACTGAAACATATCACTATATTTTTTAGGATCTTCTTGCCAAGATTTTAGCATTTCAAGTCCCTTATCATCGATGTAGTTTCTTTTTTTAGCTTCATCTATAAGTACAGAAAAGCTTGTTAGTGATAAATTTTTAAAGCCTGCCTTTTCAAAATTTTCTTTTGCAGCGCTCATTTCATAGGTAAAGGCAGAATATACTCCTAGCACCTCAAATCCTGCTTCTATTAAGGCTTGGCAGGCTAGGATACTGCTACCACCTGTAGATATTAAGTCTTCAATAACTATAATCTTACTTCCTTTTTTTAATTTACCTTCAATTTGATTAGTCTTGCCATGTTCTTTGGATTTGCTGCGCACATAGGCTGTGGGCAAGTCCATTTTATCTGCAATCCAACAAGCTTGGGGTATTCCTGCAGTAGCTGTTCCAACAATGGCATCAACTTCCGGGAAATGCTCTTTGATCTTTTCCACAAAAGCATTGGTAATATCCTTTCTAATATTAACAAGGCTTATGGTTACACGATTATCACAATATATAGGTGCCTTAAGTCCACTAACCCAAGTATATGGCTTAAGTGGGCTTAGGGTCACAGCTTCAGCGTCAAGTAAATGATTTGCTATTATTCTATCTTTCATGTTTTTTATTCTCCCTTCTTAAACTCATCAACTATATGGAAATATACGTCCTTTGGATTCGCTGCACGAGTAATAGGTCTACCAACCACAATATAGTCTGAACCTAAGGTGTTGGCCTTAGCAGGACTTGTAATTCTCACTTGATCCTGCTTATCATTAGTACTTAATCTTATGCCAGGGGTAACCGTAAGGAAGTCATTGCTTGTGGCTTCATGTATCATCCTTGATTCAAGGGGGGAACAAACAACACCATCAAGTTCTGCTTCTTTGGTAAGTTTAGCATAATGTATAACAGATTCATTAAGTGATACAGAAATCAGTTGATCCCTCTTCATGGCTTTTTCGCTAGTTGAAGTCAGTTGAGTAACTGCAATTAAAAGTATCTCATTACCTAGTCCGTTTCTTGCAGCCTTCATCATTTCAAGGCCTCCTGCAGCATGGACATTGACCATATCTACTCCAAATTTACTGATGATACGCATTGCTCTTTCCACCGTATTGGGAATATCATGTAGTTTTAAATCTAAGAAAACATTATGGCCTCTATCCTTTATCTCTTTTATAAATTCAGGGCCACTTTGATAGTATAGCTCCATTCCCACCTTTACATAGATGGACTCATCCTTAAAAAGGTCTAAAAACTTAATAACTTCTTCTTTGTATTCAAAGTCTAAGGCGACGATTACTTTTTCCATATTAATTAACCCCCACAGATTTATTTATGTTTATATAATTATATGCTGATTCATCTACTTGTTTTAAGTCATGAGCCACACACAGGGATGTAACACTATCATCAACTACATTTACTGCAGTAACTAACATTTCTACAGGCCTATTGATAGCAAGGATAAAGCTATAGGCTGCAAGTGCTGCTGGGTTTGAAAAGTTCATGCCACTGATGATGGTAAATAAAAGTATTGCTCCAGCCCCAGGTGCAGCAGGAGTACTGACTGATCCCACAAGAGTAAGGGCCAGTATTGAAACCATCTCAACTATCCCTACATGATATCCTCCAACAGAAGCTATAAAGAGTGTGGCAATGACCTGCATTATGGCTGTTCCAGTCATATTGATTGTAGATGCCAGTGGAACAATAAAGGAAGCTATGGATTCATCCACACCTAAGTCCTTTATAATAGTATCCTGAGACAGTGGCAGGGTCGCTGCAGATGAGGAAGTAGAGAATCCAAATGCTGCAACCTTAGAAATTTTTTTAATATAAGTTAATGGATTTAATCCAGTTTTTACATAGACGATTGTAGGAAAGATTATATATAGTAAAATCAACAGGGTTAGTGTAGTTACTACCATATATATGACTGCTGGCCTTAGATATTGGACCCCATAGGCTGCAAATGTACGTACAAGGAGACAATATATAGCAAAGGGTGAAAACTTTATAATCACTAGATCAAGTATTTTCATTGTTAAGAGATATACTTCGTCCACTGCTTTACTTAAGATTTCTATCTTACCCCTTAGTCTTTGCATAAACACTCCAATTCCAAGGGCTAACACAACTACTGCAATAATATTACCATTATTACCTAGGGCACCGAGTATATTAGGATTAAAAGCATTCAGTATTATCAGCAAGGGATTACTTCTATTTGCTGCACTCTCTACTATCTCAATACTCTCTAGATTAGATAGCTGAAACCATCCTAGTGAATAGACACTATAGCCTATAATAGTAGCTAGTGTTAGGGCTATGCTAAGTAGCATACCAAAGTTTAAGAAACTCTTTTTTGCTAAATTATTTAATAATCCTGTATCCTGTATTTTTTCAATTGCCCTAACAATCGAAGTAAATATCAGTGGTATTAGTAACATCTGCAATATTCTAATGAATATTTGCCCCACAACAAAAAGCAAACCAATTACATTCTCATTTCCGGCCTGTGTAATATCCGCAAATAAAATGTTATTGATTTGCCTCCAAATAGATGCGTTACCAGTATTAATAAGAAACTCTCGTAAAGCTATAAAAGCTATACCACTTATTAATCCTAGAAACAGCGTTGTTAAGATTTTCTTTGTAAAATTGTTCTTTGTTTTTGCCATTGATTTTCCCTCCAAAATTTGTTTTATTTAAAAAACCTATTTTGGAATCAAATAAGCGTACTGGTGTTTTTAGAGTTTTAAATTGAAATTAATCAACCCTTATAAACATCTCGTGTTTACTTAAAGGATTCCTTGAAGTATATTACCAAACTAATGTATTAAATGCAAGAGTTAAATTTGTCTTTTTAACTAATTATCCTTTTTATATTAAAGGTGTTAAAGATTACACATTTCTGATATAATATATATATTATAATAACTGTAGGTGAAATTTATGTATCAAGCATTATATAGACGATATCGACCTAAAAGTTTTGATGAATTATTAGGTCAAAGCCATATAACCACAACCCTTAGAAATCAAATTCAAAAGGAAAGTGTAGGTCATGCCTATCTGTTTTCTGGAACAAGAGGAACAGGTAAGACCTCTGCTGCCAAAATATTTTCAAGAGCTGTCAACTGCTTAAATCCACAAGATGGTAATCCATGTAATCAATGTGAAAACTGTAAAGGAATACTAGAAGAAACAGTAATGGATGTAATCGAGATGGATGCTGCTAGCAACAATAGCGTTGATGATATTAGAGATTTAAGGGAAAAAGTTGTGTATCCACCTGCAAAGGTTAAGTACAAAGTATACATAATAGATGAGGTTCACATGTTATCAAAGGGTGCATTTAATGCACTACTTAAGACCTTGGAAGAACCGCCAAAGCATTTAATCTTTATATTGGCAACAACAGAGCCAGAAAGATTGCCACAAACCATTCTTTCAAGATGCCAAAGATTTGATTTTAAAAGGATAACAAACCAAGACTTAGTATTAAATATGAAAAATATTATCGAAGAATTAAGTTTAGATGTAGATGATAAGGTACTAAGCCTTATAGCAAGAAATTCCGATGGAGCCATGAGAGATGCATTAAGCTTACTTGATCAATGTATATCCTTTGGTGGAGATAAAATCGATTATGAAAATGCAATAGGAATACTGGGTATAGCAAATAAAGACCTTGTATTTGAAATGATAAATGATATCAAAGAAAAAAACCTTGAAAAGGCATTATTATCCATAGATGAAATCATCCAAAATGGTAAGGATATACATCAATTTATAAAGGATATAATTACTCACTTTAGAAATTTAATGGTGGTAAAATCATCGAAAAATCCAAGTAATATATTGGATTTAGACGATATAGAGGGGTATATTAGCCAAAGTAAGTCTATGGATATGGAATATATATTAAAGGCTCTGGAAATATTTACAGAGGCGGAGTCTCAGGCAAAATGGTCAACTCAACCAAGAATAATACTTGAGATGGCAGCTATAAAACTAGTAAATGCAGAGGATGAACTCACATTATTAGAAAGAGTGGAGAGATTAGAAAAAGGTTTAGGACCTGTTAGAGATAGAATTAATCCCAATGTAACAGAGACTAAAGAAGTACCAATAGAAAATACCCCTATAAGAAATTCAGTATCCAATGAAGGTGTTAAAACAGAAGCTACAAAAGCTGATAAACCAAGAGAAGAGGCACCAAAACCAAAGATAATAGATGATGGCAAGGATTTGTCATTGGACATAGTAGTTTCTCAATGGCAAAGTGTGCTCCAACAAATTAAATCAAGTAAGATTAGCTTATATGCACTTATTATAGAAGGAGAATTATTGTCCTTAGAAAACAACTTGTTGACCATAGGATATAAGGAGAATTTTGGTTTTCATCAACAAGCCATAAGTAAAAAGGAAAACAAAGAATTTGTAGAACAAATAGTATCTACATACTTTAATAAAAATATTGGCATAAACTTTATCATGGGCAATAAAAAAATACAGCCAAAAGAAGCAAAACAAGATGAGGGCAAAGAAGAAGCTATTAAAGGAGTCGTTGACTTCTTTGGGGAAGATATAGTAGAAATAAAATAAGAAAGGAGAATTTATTATGGGTAGAGGAAAGTTCCCAGGAATGGGTGGTAATATGAATAATATGATGAAACAAATGCAAAAGATGCAAAAGCAAATGGAGGAAATGCAAGCATCATTAGAAGAAAAGGAAGTAGAAGCATCAGCTGCTGGTGGGGCTGTTACAGCTTTGGTTAATGGTAAAAAGGAACTACTAAATCTAACAATAGATGAATCATTAGTAGATCCTGAAGATATTGAAATGCTACAAGACTCAATCATTGCAGCAGTAAATGAAGCTATGAGAAAAGCAGAAGATATGGTAAATTCAGAAATGAAGAAAGTAACTGGAGGACTTAACATTCCAGGAATGTTTTAACAGGAGGAATTTAGATGCAGCAGTATGCAATACCTATAGCAAATCTAATAGAACAGTTATCTAAACTGCCAGGTATAGGTAGAAAAACTGCTCAAAGACTTGCGTTCTTTATATTAGAAATGGATGATTTAGATGCGGAAAAACTATCTAAATCAATAACAAATGCAAAAGAAAAAATTAAACTATGTAGTATATGTTGTAACTTAACAGATGTAGATCCTTGTCAAATGTGTCAAAACACACAAAGGGACAAATCAATAATCTGTGTAGTAGAAGGTGCTAAGGATATCATAGCTATGGAAAGATCCAGAGAATACAAAGGTGAATACCATGTACTCCATGGTGTAATTTCACCAATGGAAAATGTTGGGCCAAACGATATAAAGGTAAAGGAGCTTTTATCCAGATTATCAGATGGAACTGTCAAAGAAATTATAATAGCAACCAATCCTACAGTAGAAGGAGAAGCAACGGCATTATACTTATCAAAGCTAATCAAACCATTAGATGTAAAAGTAACTAGAATAGCCCACGGTATCCCAGTAGGAGGAGACCTTGAGTACTTTGATGAAGTAACACTAAGTAAAGCAATGGAAAATAGAAGAGAGCTGTAAGATATAGGTAAATAAAGTTCTTCAAAGCAGGAGAAATCTTAGATTGAACTCCAAGAAACCTCCTGTTTTTTTATATCCCATTTTCCTTGCTCCTTCTGTTGCATATCAAACTGCTGTGACAAATTTATCAACAGAGTTTGGAAAGCTCAGTACAAATTTTTTCGTTAACAGAAGACGAAACATATTCAGAACTAACTATGTATTCTAAGAATGACATTGTAAAATCCCCAGTATTTAAGGATTAGAAATTAATTTAATTGACATATTTTTATAATGCTAATGACTCCTACAAAATGTACTATATCTGTAGGAGTTTTTTGCAAGAAAAGGAACATTCATGGAAAAATTCCCAAGAATGTTTCTTTTTCATACCTGTTCTTTTCCATAAAAGCAAAGTTTATTTATCAATGCCTAATAACCAATCCACATTGACTTTAAGGATTTTAGAAAATGCCACCAATTCAAAATCTGTGAGAATTCTTTTCTGGCCCTCAATCTTTGAAATACTTGCCCTGTCTACATAGACAGCAAGTGTTTCAAGTTTTGCTGATAGTTCTTGTTGCGTAAGATTATTTTTTAATCTTGCAATTCTCACTCTTGGTCCTGCCATATTACGCTTTTCAGAGTCTAATACTAATTTCATATTTTACCACCTCTTTGTTCTTTATTAGAACAGTTGTATTTTATCTAAAAATATGAAATAATATGTTCTAATAGAGAACATTGTGAAAACTTGGAGGATTATTATTATGTATAAAGTAGATGATGAAAATAGGGATATAATTCGTATTGTATTAGATAAAAAATATAATATTAAATATACCAACGTAGATAATAAGATTGCCACATCATATATTGAAAAACTAAAAGTTTTATATAAAATATCTGAAGAGTTACCTGTTCATTATGATTTAGAAGATTGCAGTATTAGTATAGACGAAGTTAATATTCATGGTAGTATATATTATTGGATTAATGTTGTAATAAAATTCCTCAAGTGTATAAATTGTAATAAATTATTAACTGATGCAGTTACAGGATTATACAACAGAGACTATTGGGAACGAATCATCAATAATAAAAACTTTGATTTTGTAGATAAAAATTTTACCCTAATAATTATGGATATTGATGATTTAAAACAATTAAATGATATATATGGACATTTGATGGGGGATAAGGCCATAGGGATTGTAGGGCAAAGTATTAAAAAAGCTATAAGAAAAGATGATATAGGCTTAAGATATGGGGGAGACGAATTTATCGTAGTACTCTTTAATCAAGATAAAGAAGTTGCTTATAAAGTAATAGAAAGAATCAAAAGTGAAATCAAGGAATTAGCAGCTAAATATAGCTTAAGTATTCAGATTAGTATAGGAGTTGCCAGTAATACTTCTATGAAAAGTATAGAAGATGTGATAAAGAAGGCAGATATAGATTTGTATAAAGAAAAAAATGCAAAGAAGCAAATTAGGATGGAGAAGGATGATTTTAAGATAAAAGTTAGTAAACTAATAAAAGAATTAAATAAGATTGTAATTGATCAAAATAAAATGAATATCGACGAAGAAGTTATAGAAATAAGTAGAAAACTAGGAGAATTAAATATAAGATATTTAAATGAGCAGTAGGGGCACGAAAATTTGTTTATTACTAGTGAGCCGTTAAGTGGGACACAACTCCTGATCCTCTGTCTCGCTTATAAAATTTATATAAATTTTTATATATAAAGATGTAATCCATAAAAATAAGGGTAGTAATAGAAGGTATAGTGTTTTAATTTTATCAATGAAATCTAGGGGGGACGGTATGAGAGGTAAATATTCTTTTGGAGTAATGCTTATTTTATTAGGTGCAGGCTTACTAATGGATCAGTTTGGTTATATTGATTTTGGAGATATTATGAGTCTTTATTGGCCAGTAATATTGATACTATTAGGGGTATCAGGATTATTTGATAGAAGTAATTCTAAGACAGGAAGTCTAATATTAATTGCAATGGGAGTTTTATTCCAGTTAAATAGATTAGACTATATTGAAGTAAATGTATTTAGGTTATTATTTCCGTTAATTTTAATTATAATAGGTTTAAACATTATATTTACTAAGGGAATTAGAAAACATTCTTCACCAGTAGAACCAGAAAAATGGGCAAGTGAAAATATTGGTGTGGAGGATACTGTAAATTTATTTGTATTATTTTCAGGCAACTCATCAATTAATCAATCTTCAAACTTTAAAGGTGGTAAAGCCTCTGCAGTATTTGGTGGCATAGAGTTAGATTTAAGAGGATCACAACTTAAAGATAACAATGGATTTTTAGATGTAACTGCTTTATTTGGTGGAGTTGAAATTAAAGTTCCGGACAATTGGAGAGTTGAGATGCAAGGAACCCCATTACTTGGGGGAATAGAAAATAGTACAAAACCTAATCCAAATTCATCTGCACCTGTATTGAAAATAAGTGGAACTGCAATATTTGGAGGTATAGAAGTTAGAAATTAAAGTAATTTTATATTAATTATAAATCACTCCTAAGGGTATTATATACTTACAAGAGTGGTTTTTTATTGGAGGGTGAGAGCCTTGAAACTAATAGTTAATATTATATTTATAGCTTTACTCTTACTAGTGACCTTTTTTGGAATAGGTCCAGTATTGATGGCCGATGGAGTATTAAGTGAAAGATTAATTACCCTAGCCATAGTTATTGTTATATACATGATCATAATATGGATTTATAGAAGAATTCTTAGAAGAATAAAATAATAAATTAAACCAATAAGGACCTGAACAAAGTTTCAGGTCCTTATTGGTTTTTAAGAACCTACAGAGTATATAATCAGATTATAGTAATACCATTTACATCTAGACTTAGTATAGTACACTTTGCATTAATCCATTAGAATGGGGTAATAATTAAATATAAGATATTTATAGTATCTTCGGGCATGCTTTCATAATTATTATAAAATAGTATATGGAGTGTGAGAGCTATGAAACCAATATTTCCTATTTTGTTTATAATTATACTTTTACTAGTAGTCTTTTTTGGTATAGGCCCTTCATTAATTGCTGATGGCGTAATGAGCCAAAGATTAATTACCTTTGCTATATTTATAGGCTTATTTATGTACATGGTTTTAGTTTGGATGTATACAGTAATTCTAAGAAGAAATAAAAAATAAGAAGAAATCATAGATTAATAAAATATTGACCCAGGTCAATGAAAATCCTTTCTTATTTTTCTATAATTAATTTATAAGTTAAAAGAGATAATAAGGGTATAACTAATATGACCATATGATCTTAAGAAAAATAATTGGAGGGATATAAATGAGCAAATTTAATAGTTCAAGCAAAATCGGAGAAGTTGTAGCCCTATTTCCAAAAGCGGCAGATATATTTATAGAAAATAAAATTGACTTTTGTTGTGGTGGTAATAGACCATTAACTGAAGCGGTTAAGGATAGTAATTCAGATGTGGAGAAAATTGTTAATGATTTAAATAATCTATATGAAGAATTTAAAAATGCAAGCTCTGAAGACCGAGATTGGAAAGTGGAGCCTCTAGATGTGTTAGTTGAGCATATACTAAATACTCATCATGGTTATCTATGGGATGAACTACCAAGAATTAGCCAATTATCAACTACAATACTAAAGGTCCATGGCGAACATCACCCGGAACTATTTAAGGTCAATAAGTTATTTAGCATCTTAAAGATGGAATTAGAAGAACATCTGACTAAAGAAGAAACTTTACAATATCCGGCAATTAACGAATATGTAAAGACAAAATCACAAACAGACCTAGAAAAAGCAATAGATATCATAGATGAGTTGGAAAAAGAGCACACTGATGCTGGAGATATTCTAAAGGAATTACGCAAAGTAACGAATGATTATATTATTCCAGAGGGTGTATGCCCAACTTTTGAACTAACATATCAAAAGCTTCAAGAGGTAGAATTGGACTTATTCCAACACATACATTTAGAGAACAATATATTATTCCCAAGACTTAGGCAGTTATTGGAAGATTAAATTAAGTAATAATTCAACAGTCTATATCCTGTATTTAATAGGTTATAGGCTGTTTTTTATAGAGAAATAAAAATATTTAAAATTTCAATGGACACTTTAATCATTTCCTACGTTGTATATATGAAAGGGTAATTACTCGTTAAGTTCTAATGATTGGAGGTTCTGAAATGTTGTATAATTGGATAAAAGGCATAATTAAACCTAAGTATTTTAAAGACAGCTATTACTATCGTCTTGAGAAACAAAGATATAAAGCAGATTTAAATTATGTAGACACTAGATGGTGTAATCCGGAGTTTAGAATATTTAAGTAAATAATTATTAAACCATATATTAGGAGGTGATATCCCTCAATGTTTATATGAATTTTGAAAAATACAATAAAGATTTCTTAAGATTTACTATTTCCCTAACTAAAAATAAAGACATAGTAAGTTAAAACTATAATATATAAATTATGAAAAATAGTATCATATAAATTTAAATTGATACTATTTTTTATTTATATTAACAAATTCAAAATTTTTTGGTTTTCTAAAATAACAAATTACTAAAATAAATTACTGGGGAATTACTTCAATATTATTGATATAGAGATAAAATTATAGTATAATCAACCTAATAAAAAAGGAGGCCTATATGAAAAAACTAGGGATGTTAATTCTTGCATTAGCCTTAATATATGTGATATTAGCCACATCTGTAGCTGATATAAACCATGGTCAAGGTTTAGCAAAGTTAGTACATCAAGAAAGCAGGTTGTAATATGATATTTACTTTTTTATTTATTTTTTGGCTTATTTTAAATGGAAAAATAACTATGGAGATAGTCCTTTTAGGGCTTATTTTAAGCATGGTAGTGACAAGGTTTTCATACAAAACCATCAGAGTATCAAGAGAACTTGAAAAAAAGATAATAAATAAATTCTCCAAGATTATTAAATATTTATTCATACTTTTGGTAGAAGTCATCAAGGCCAATGTAGATATAATCAAACTTGTACTTACTAAGGATCCAGAGATTTCGCCAACCCTAAAGACCATCAAAGTTGATTTAAAATCTAGAATATCAAAAGTTGCCTTGGCAAATTCCATCACCCTAACACCCGGAACTATTACAGTAACAATGAATGGGGACCAATATTTAATCCACGCTATAGTAAAGTCAAATCTTGATGATATTGAAAAGTCAATATTCGTAGAAAAGTTAGAGGAATTGGAGGAATAACTTTGAATATACAACAAATACAACAATTGATTCTAATAATAGCAATGATATTTTTAAGCTTTACCATGATTTTCTGTCTATTAAGGACTATTTTAGGACCAAGGTTTACAGATAGATTATTAGGTATCAATGTAATAAATGTTAAGGTCATTGTCCTTATTTGCATAATGGCCGTATTTTTTGAAAAGTCCTATTTAGTTGATATCTCTTTAGTATATTCAGCCATAAGCTTTTTATCAGTAATAGTATTAGCAAGGCTATTTCTGTCAGACTATTTAAGTGATAAGAAGGGTGGTTAAGGAGATGGAGTTAATTAGACTTATAATGATGATATTATTCATAGGTTCAGGTATGTTTATTTTTGGAGTAGCTACCTTTGGTTTATTCAAATTCGATTACATATTAAACAGAATTCACGTTGCTGCAAAATGTGATACTTTAGCATCTCTTCTAATAATTATAGGATTGATGTTTTATTCAGGACTTACCATAACCACATTAAAACTAGCCATAGTAGTAGTATTTTTATGGCTATCTAATCCAGTGGGTACCCATTTAATTGGACAAACAGAAATTATAACAAATAAAGATATAGAAAAACAGTGTGAGGTGATTGAATAATGCTCATTTTTTTTGAGTTGTTTTTGTTGATGGCTCTTGTAGGAACTGCTTTAGCTGTTGGATTTACAAAGAAAAACTTAACTGCAATTATAATATTTACTACATTTTCTTTAATTATGTCTTTGCTTTGGATCATCTTAAAATCTCCAGATTTGGCAATAACCGAAGCAGCAGTAGGTGCAGGTATAACCAGTTTGCTATTTTATACAGTCCTTAGTAATTTAGGAGAGCTAGATGAATTTAAGAATATAAAGCATAAAAAAAAGAAGGGAAGAAAGAACAAAATTGCTTATAAGATTTTTGGACTAATAATTACTATATCTATAGTGGGGCTACTTCTTATAACAGTAAATTATTTACCACCATATGGAGGAGTAGCCAATCCAGCAATAAATGAGGTTTTTCATAGATATGTAAGTGAAGCTGTAAAGGAAACGGGATCATTAAATATTGTAGCAGCTGTAATCTTAGATTATAGGGCATTTGACACCTTTGGTGAAGCGGTTATGTTATTTACAGCAACTATGGCAGTCATAAGTCTTCTAAAGAAAAATAAAAATGAGGTAAGAATAGATGAAAAAAATAATAGGCGAAGATGAAATATTAAAAACCATAGTTGAGATATTATTTCCCTTTGTGATTATGTTGGGGATTTATGTTGTATTAAATGGACATCTTTCTCCTGGGGGAGGATTTTCTGGCGGGACCATATTAGGAGCTGGACTAATTTTGTATAGTACAGCCTTTGGATTTGAGAGGACTAGGCAGTTTTTTAACTTTAAAACCTTCACAAAATCTATATCATTTTCCTTAATATTTTATGCTTTAGCAAAAGGCTACTCCTTTATGACAGGGGCAGCACATATTGATTCAGGAATACCCCTTGGTACACCAGGCAGAATATTAAGTGCAGGACTTATTTTACCACTTAATATAGCAGTTGGAATAGTTGTAGCATGTACAATATATGGTTTGTATGCATTATTTACACAAGGAGATATATAATGGAAAACTTATTTATAAATTATTATGAAAGCATATCAATTATACTCTTCGGAATTGGTTTTTCTATTTTACTACTACATAGAAATCTTATTAGAAAGATCATTGGAATGAATATAATGGATGTATCTATATTTTTATACCTTGCAGTTAAGGGATATATCAGCGGTAGAGAGGTTCCCATAGTAGAAGAAAATATCCATATGGGTCTTGACTATTATATCAATCCTTTGCCTGGAGGCCTGGTCCTAACAGGAATAGTTGTATCTGTGTGTATGACTGCATTTGCCCTAGGATTAGTAAAAAAATATTATGAAAAATACCAGACACTGGATTTAGATGATGATTTCTTTAGGAAGGGGAGTTGAATAATTTGGAAGCTTTCATACATATTCCATTTTTAAGCATTTTAATAACAATACTAGCTGGACTGATTATTCCTCTTTTTAAATGTACAAGGATTGCTAAGAAAATTACCATGGTATCTTTTTTCATAGTAATTTTATTTTCATTATTGCTGATATTTTATTTAAATGGATCCAATCAAGGCTATTTTACATATCAGCTGGGTCATTATACTGCTCCTTGGGCAAACGAATTAAGGGCAAGTTTCTTTGAAGCCATTTTATCTTTAGTTTTAAGTTTTATAATGCTGCTATCAGTAGCAGGAGGAAGCAAATCAATTTCCCTTGATATAAAAGAAGACAAAGAAAAATATTATTATTTAATTCTTAATTTATTATTGGCCTCAATTTTAGCATTAATTTATACAAATGATATATTTACTGCATACGTATTTATAGAGATCAATGCTGTAGCTGCTTGTGCAATAGTTGTAATCAACGATACAAAGGATAGCATTAAGGCTACTATAAAGTATTTTGTAATGAGTGTATTGGGTTCAGGAATATATTTATTTGCAATATCTACCTTATACAGTATCACTGGTCATTTAGCCATGAGTAATATCCATAATGCAATAGTAAATATGCCAGAAAGTTACTATATTCCCCTAGCCACATCCTTGGTACTTATAATAGTGGGACTAGCAGTTAAATCTGCTTTATTTCCATTTCATACATGGTTACCAGATGCTCACGGCTCTGCAACATCAAGCGCATCTGCTATTCTTTCATCAGTAGTACTGAAAGGATATATAATACTATTGATAAAGATACTGTATAGAGTATATGGTTACGACATCTTAATTGAGTTAAATATTTTACCTATAATCCTAATACTAGGCATACTGGGAATGATACTGGGGTCTGTATTTGCCCTTGTACAAAAAGATTTAAAGAAGATGGTAGCATATTCCTCTGTAGCCCAAATCGGATACATATATTTAGGTATAGGATTAGGCACTGAATATGGTGTAGCTGCTGCTCTATTTCATATAATTGTCCATGGTCTTACAAAGTCTTTACTATTTATATCAGGGGGCAATTTACTTGAAATTACAGGAAGTAAAAAGATAGAGGATTTAAATGGAGTGGCACATATAGATCCTATATCAGGTATTGGATTTGTAGTAGGTGGATTATCTATGATTGGAGTACCACTATTTTCAGGATTTATATCAAAAATATTATTTATAAACTCAGCATTAGATAGTAGTTTGGCAATAGTTGTAATAATAGGACTTGCCATAAGTACACTTTTGAATGCAATGTATTACATACCAGTTAGTTTGAGACTATTTGATAAGAGAAATATGAATAAAAATCTTGAACGATCCTTTAAAGCGGAAGGTATGGGAAAATACAGTTTAATAATTTTAATTTTTACAAATATATTACTTGGATTTCTTTCAAAACCTCTTGTAAGTGCTTTGATTGAAGGATTCAAGAGTATAGGATAAAGGCGGAATAATATGATTATTTATTTGATGTTTTTTATATTAGTATTATCTTCAACTGCTATTGTCTTTAAAAAAGATATAAGTTTTGCTAAACTTACATCAACATTGGCTTTGGGCTTATCAGCTATAGCAGCAGTATTTTTAATGGTATCAGCTATTAGAGAAGATGGATTTCAAGCCTTAGGACCACTTATTTGTGTGTTCTTTACATTGATAGGTTTTTTGATTATATGGTCTTCTACCTCTACGATAGATTATGAGATAGAGTCAAGGAGAATACCAATTTACTATTCCTTAATTTTACTACTAATATCAAGCCTATGTGGGATCGTATTCTTTAATAATATATTGCTTGTATTTATATTTATAGAATTAAGTGCATTTTTAGCATCGGCAATCGTAATGATTAAAAATGCACAGGAAAATTACAGGGCAGGACTAAAGTATTTGTTTTTATCGATTTTTGCATCTGCTTTTTTACTAGTGGGGGGAGTTATTTTATATAGACTAGCTGGTACTCTAAACATACAAGAAATGATATTAGTAAACTCCAATATCAATCTACTGAGATACTCCTTTATATTCATATTCATAGGAGTAGCACTTAAATCAGCCTTGTTCCCATTTCATATTTGGTTACCAGATGCCCATGGATCTGCACCTTCAACTTCCAGTGCTATACTTTCAGCCCTAGTGATAAAAGGATATATCATATTTTTCATTAAACTGATCTATATAGGATTTGGTATTGAATTAGTAAAGGATTTAGATATACTTCCAATTAATCTTGTTTTAGGTGCTTGTGCTATGATATATGGCTCAGTATTAGCAATACTACAAAAAAATCTAAAGAATATGATAGCCTATTCATCTGTTGCCCAAATTGGATATATTTATCTAGGAATAGGTTTAGGGACACCTTTGGGCCTTGTTGCCAGTATATTTCATATTATAGCCCATGGAATTACGAAGGCATGTCTGTTTTTAAGTGCAGGAAGAATTATCAGCTCAACAGGATGTAAAGAAATTAAAGAATTAAATGGAATAGGAAAGGCCCTTCCGGTTACTATGTTTTTATATACAATATGTGGTTTTTCTATGATTGGTATACCCTTATTCGTAGGATTTTTAAGTAAATGGAACTTTGCACAAGCAGCTATCAGTGCAGATAATATTTGGCTTATATTGGTATTGACTGTATCTTCATTATTAAATGGTATATATTATCTTCCTATAGCTATTAAAGCTTTTTTTGCAGAAGATGAAAGCAAAAGGCCTAAGATATTATTAGAGCCAAAGGGTCAATTGCCAGTAACTATCCTGGGAGTATTGATCATAATTACTGGAATAGTTGGCAGTCCATTGATAGATTTGTTAACCAACATAGTACAAAGACTTATATAGGCTAGAGGTGAAGTGATGAAAGGAAATATACTACTATTAGTCCCAATTATTTTCCCCATAATAATAGGACTAGTCATCAAAGAACATGATATTAGAAAATATGGTATTAGAAAAATACATAGACTAACAGCATCCATGCCTATAATAAATATGTTCATATTAATAGGATTATTTATGATGGAAAATCATAGCTTAGGTGTCATTGGTCTTAACAATATATTATCCATTAGATTATATACAGATGAAATAACCAAATTTTTTACTATATTAACCACTTTTATTTGGATCTTGGTTACATTTTACTCTTTTGAGTATATGAGTGATGAAAAAAATGTGAAAAGTTTCTATATGTTTTTATCTATTTCCTATGGATTAGTCCTAGGTTTAGGTTTTGCAGGAAATATGTTTACCTATTATCTTTTTTATGAGTTTATGACATTGTTTACATTCCCATTGGTGATACATTCAAAGACTAAAGATAGTATGAAAGCTGGAATCAAGTACCTAGCATATTCATTTTCAGGGGCTGCCTTAGTATTAATAGGAATAATTTTTACATATTATCATGGAGTAGATACTGAATTTAGGTCAGGAGGGATATTAAATCCTGATATAATAAACAATAATATCACTTTAATTATATATCTATTAACCTTTATTGGATTTGGGTCAAAGGCTGGCATGTATCCACTACACGCATGGCTACCAAATGCACATCCAGTAGCACCAGCACCTGCATCAGGGATTCTTTCGGGAATCATAACTAAGGCAGGGGTACTGGGTATCATTAGATTTACATTTTATGTCTATGGTGCAAATACAATTAGAGGAAGTTGGGTTCAAACCACAATCCTTATTCTGTCAATTTTTACCATATTTATGGGATCTATGTTAGCTTTTAGGACCAAGGAGTTGAAGAAGAGGCTTGCCTTTTCATCAGTAAGTCAGGTTTCCTATATTCTATTTGGTATTGCTCTACTTAGTAGAGAAGGATTCATTGGGGCCTTAAGTCATATGACCTTCCATGCCATACTTAAGAATATATTATTTCTTGGTGCGGGAGCCATTATTTATAAGGCAGACAAATACTATACACATGAATTAAAGGGAATAGGAAAGCAGATGCCTATTACTATGTGGACCTTTACCATAGCATCATTGGCATTAATAGGTATACCACCCTTAAGTGGGTTTATTAGTAAATGGTATCTAGGTCTAGGCGGACTTGGATTTACCAATTATACCTTAGGTGTGGTAGGGGTGGTTACCCTGATAGTATCAGCACTATTAACAGGAGGATATTTAATACCTATATTTGTAGATGCTTTCTTCCCAGGACAAGATTATAACTATAATATACGAATTAGTTATGAACCTACAAAATTTATGACCATACCACTGATTATTTTGACCGTAGTTGTAGTTCTATTGGGGATATTTCCTAACTTCCTCATAGTATTATTTAATAATATAGCTTTAAGTATTCTTTAGGAGGTGTAGGAAATGGAAGGAAATTTTACTTTATTATTTCTAGTTTTTTTCCCAATGGTTGGAGGTATTTTATCTTATATCATTGGTAGATTCAATAAAAGAGCACGAGATTATTTTGCAATACTAATAACCCTAATGGAGTTTATCGTCATTATAGGGTTTTTTCCCTATATTACAAATAACTTAGAAACCTCTGTTACTTGGGTTGACTTTGCAGGACTAGGGCTTGAATTTACCTTAGACGGATTTAGATTTATATATGGGATTATAACCATATTTATGTGGCTTGGCACCACTATTTTTTCAGTAGAGTACTTTAAAAGTTATAGAAACAGAAATAGATATTATCTCTTTATGCTTATCACCCTTGGTGCTACATTGGGAGTATTGTTTTCTGTAGATTTTATAACTACATTTATTATGTTTGAAATAATGAGCTTTGCCTCTTACGTAATGGTGATACACGATGAAAAAGTTAAATCCATAAAATCAGCAGATACCTATATAGCTGTATCCCTAATAGGTGGAATGGTAATGCTAATAGGTATAATGCTGATACAACATCATTTAGGAACCACCCATTTTCTTGAAATAAGTCAAGTAATGGAAGATTTTAATGGTGATATAAGATCTATTTATACTGCGGCGATCTTGATGATGGTTGGATTTGGATCAAAGGCAGGGATGTTTCCCATACATATTTGGCTTCCCAATGCCCATCCAAGTGCACCAGCACCAGCATCAGCCTTATTATCAGGGATTCTTACTAAAACTGGTATCTTTGGTGCAGCAGTTATAAGCTCCAATCTATTCTTATATGATGAAGTATGGGGTAAGGGTATTATGGTTTTTGGCCTTATAACCATGTTTATAGGAGCTTTTTTTGCACTATTTTCTATAGATATAAAAAGGATCCTAGCATATTCATCTGTATCTCAAATAGGATTTATCCTTGTAGGACTAGCCATGGAGGGAATCTTAGGAGAGCATAATGCTCTAGCCATAAGGGGGGCATTATTACATATGGTCAACCATTCCCTTATAAAGCTGGTACTGTTTATGGCAGCAGGTGTAGTCTATATGAATCTACATGATTTGAACTTAAATAAAATCAGAGGATTTGGAAGAGGTAAGCCTTTATTTTTATTTATATTCTCCATGGGCGGACTAAGTCTTATAGGTATGCCATTTTGGAGTGGATTTATTAGTAAGACATTGCTTCATGAAAGTATAGTAGAGCATATATGGATGTTTACAGAATACAACATGGAAGTAAGGTTTTTTCAATTTGCAGAAGGACTGTTTATGTTGACAGGAGGCCTTACTACTGCCTATATGATAAAACTATTTGTAGTATTATTTATTGATAAGAACCCAGATACCCAAGATGTAAATGACTCTTTTAATGGTAGATATATGACAAGGCTATCTACAGTTGGCCTAATAGTTCCTGCAATATTACTATTTGTTCTGGGAACATTTCCAAGTATAATGGATAGCATTGGAAAACTGGGGCAGGAGTTTTTCTTTGGACATGATCCGTCCCATGAAGTCCATTACTTTTCCTGGATCAATGTAAAAGGTGCTGTAATATCCATAAGTATAGGTATCATCGTATATTTCTTAGTAATTAGAAATTTTTTAATGGAAGGAAATGGGGATGATGATTTAGAATACATTAATCCTTGGCCGAAAAATCTGAATCTAGAGGAAGGTATATACAAACCTATACTAAGCGACATACTACCGAATATAGGAGGTTTTATAGCCAACAATTTGGGAAATTTAGTTGAACGTATAGCATATGTTGAATTAGGTATATTTAAAGTGGTGGATAATTTATATACCAGGCATTTAAGTATACATGACGAAGAAAAAGAACCAAACAAACTACTAAGATTATTGGAGGCTATAATGCCCAATACAATGGCCTCTAGCCTATTACAATTCACCATAGGTTTGGTGGCAATACTTTTATTGGTTATTTTGCTATAAGATACAACAAGGAAGGAGACGATAATGAAAAATTTAAGTAAGAGATTTAGTAAATATATAATACTATCACTAATTATAAGTATGGTGGTACTATCAGGATGTAGCCAGTTAATTGAAGGTAGCCAGGTGGACCAGATCCAAGTAGATGGTCAACTGAGAGTTCACTTTATTGATGTAGGACAGGCAGATGCAGTTCTTATTCAAGAGATAAATTTTGATTCATCTAGTAATATGTTAATCGATGCAGGAAATAATGGAGATGGTGAATTTTTAGTAGATTATCTTAAAAATCAAGGGGTTGAAAGCCTGGATTATGTAATAGGTACTCATCCACACGCAGACCATATTGGGGGACTAGACGATATAATCAATAATTTCCCTATAAAGACACTATTGATGCCAAAGGTAACATCTACCACAAGGACCTTTGAAGAAGTAATGGAAGCGGTGGCAGCCAATGATCTAAGGATTACAACTCCCGCTGTCAGGACTAAATATGCCTTAGGAGATGCTGAATTTACCATATTAGCACCAAATAGTGAAGAATATACAAGTTTAAATGACTACTCAATAGCTACTAGACTGGTCTATGGCGATAATAGTTTCATATTTACTGCAGATGCAGAAAGTATATCAGAATATGAGATGCTAGATGTTTTTAATAAAAGTAATTTAAAATCAGACGTACTTAAAATACCACATCATGGAAGTAATAGTTCTACAACCGATGAGTTTTTAGAAGCGATAAATCCTAAGTATGGCGTAATATCCAGTGGTTTAGATAATTCCTATGGGCATCCCCATAGAGAGGTCATGGCTAAACTTACGAAAGCAAATATTAAGATTTTCCGTACAGATACCCAAGGTACTATAATCATAACTTCTGATGGGGAGAATTTATCTATCCAGACTGAGTTAGATGGTAATATTGATACAAATATTGATACTGATCTTGATATTAACCCTGATGTTAATCGGCCTAAGTCAGATTCTAATGAGATAGTCATAAGTGAACTGGATAAAATAGCTGAATTTGTTACTATAAAAAATAATGGTGATGAAGATGTAGATATAAGTGGATGGAAGTTGGTATCAGTTAGAGGAAATCAGGAATTTATTTTTCCTAGTTACATCCTTAGGGCTGGTTCAAGTATAGATGTTGGAGGATATGATTCTAGAGATTTAGTTGACTTTATCTGGGAAAGTGGCGGTGGAATTTGGAGTAATAGTCAATCGGACCCTGCAGAGCTATATGATAATAATGGCAACTTAATAAGCCTATTTGAAGACTAAGATTAGAAGAACAGAGGTGTATACTTTGAGAATTATCATTGATCGTTTTGAAGGAGAATTTGCAGTTGTAGAGTTGGAAGACAAAAGCTTCATTGATATGCCTATAGAATTAGTACCAGAAGGTGCTAAAGAAGGAGATATCGTAGAGATACAAATCAATCACGAAGAAACCAAGATTCTAAAGGAAGAGAAAGATAAGAAATGGTTAGGATTATGGGATTAGGACATAAAAACCCCTAGAGTTTAACAGCTCTAGGGGTTAGTAGTTTATTCATTCTATGGTGGAAGATATTATCATAGACTTTTGATTGTCTAGGACAAGGCCTTAAAAGTGGCGTTGTTCTATATTATAAATTTTTCTACTTGATTGTTTAGTTCTTCAGCTATATTTGCTAGTTCTTCACTTGAGTTAGAGATTTCTATCATAGCAGCCGTTTGTTCTTCTACAGATGCCGATGCTTCTTGACTGCCTGCAGCATTTTCTTCTGATATAGCTGAAAGATTTTCTATAATTCTAGTAATTTTCTCCTTTTGAAGTCCCATTTCATTACTGGATTCACTGACTGTATATATTGCTTGTCTCATCTCTTCTATGGATTCAGCAATGCCATCAAATTTATTACTAGTCATGTTTACACTTGTATTTTGGGAAGCTTCTATCTTTTCTACTTCCTCCATAATTTCTACTGCCTTAGATGTTTTGTCTGTAAGGTCGTTAATTATGAGGCTGATTTCTTCTGTAAATTTATTAGATTCTTCAGCAAGTTTTCGAATTTCATCTGCAACTACAGCAAATCCTTTGCCAGATTCTCCAGCTCTAGCAGCTTCAATAGCTGCGTTTAAAGCCAATAGATTTGTTTGCTCTGCAATACTTTTAATCATCTCACTGGCTGTCACGATTTTATTTGCGCTTTGGTTGGTATTATTAATTACTTCTTTAATTTCTTTAGCCGATTGGTTACTTATATTAGTTTTTTCTACAAGATCTTCAATCAGATCAACACCTTCATTTTTAAGTTGATTTACTTTTTCAGTTGACTTATTTAATTGTTGTATGTAGTTTATATTTTTAACAACTGCATCTCCAAGCTCTACAACTGATTCAAATCCTTGCTCTGTTTCTCGTGCTTGTTCACTGGCACCATGAGCTATTCCTTCAATGGATCGAGATACTTCTTCGGCAGCCAGGGTAGATTGTTGGGTAGTGGCTGTTAACTCTTCAGAATGAGCAGCTACTATTTGGGACTTATCTAAGACTCCTCTAATAATATTTCTTATGGAGTCTTGCATAACAGCAACTGACTGAGATATCTCTCCAAATTCATCTTTTTTAGTAATTAAATCTTCAGGTACGTCCTTACTAAAGTCTCCTGACGCCATAAAGTTCATAATCACTTTTAGTTGATTTATGGTTTTTATAGCATAATTAGATGTAGAAAACAAAATAAAACCTAACAATAAAACTGAAATTGCACCAGTGGTATAAACAACAAGCATATTTCTACTTATGGCGGCATTAGTGTTTTCCATAGAAAACCCAATATTTACTGCTCCCAAAAGCTCGCCATCTATAACTACTGGATGTACTATATCATAAACTGGGATTTTTTCGTCCCCAAACTCATACTCTGATGTATAAGGTACGCCATTTACAATTGCTGCAATAGTTCCTTCGTCTTGGGAAAGGTCTAGGCCGATACGGTCTTTTATACTATGGGCGCTAACCTGTAGGTTTGTATCTGTAAAAAGTGCATAGACAACTTTCTCATTTGAAGCTAAGTCCTCTATCAGTCTTTGATAACTAAATTCTTCTGTTAAATTACTAAGGTAATCAGGATCAATTCCCACTTGTATACTAGTACCATCTGAATTTCTTATAATTCCGTATTTATTGTAGGTATTGGATCTTGGATCTAGCCTAATATCTTCCATCATTTCCTTGTCATCATTTGTAAAAAAGCTATGTATAGTATCTTCGGAAGTAGGCTTCAAACCAATGTAAGCAGGGATATTTGAATATAATATTACACCTTCAGAGTTAAAAACGTTTATTTCACTTACTCCCAAATCTTCTGCTAATTCTGTTATTCTTGTACTACTTAATTCATCTTGTAGTCTGAAGGTAGATCGAACTCCAGATCTGATATTTTCTTCCATACTATGGTTTATTAACTCTAAGGATTGTGAATTATCCTTAATTCTACCGATAAATTCTTCTAATATGAATAAGCCATTTGCACTCATTTCATTGAGTAGACTTGTCCTTGTATTGAAAGTAGAGATTACCCCTATTCCCGATATAATTAACATTACTACAATTATTGGTATAATCAATAATCTCACCTTAATAGAATTGGTGTTAATACTTCTTTTTGTTGACTTGAATTTCATAAATTATGTCTCCTTATAATGAATTTTGCTTTGAATTAAATCGCTGCCAAATGTATATATCGGCAAAATGAGGTAAAATTATAGAATTAGAGCAGAAAAATGGAGAACATCTAGGTGAATTGGAAATTAAAGCATAACCAATATTAAAAGAGACAAAATAAAAACCCCTAGAATGATTACATTCTAGGGGCAAAATATTTACTATTTTAATTATCTTACAACGATGTTTTCAGCTTGAAGACCTTTTTGTCCTTCAACTACGTCGAATTCAACTTCTTGGCCTTCTTCTAAAGATTTGAAACCGTCTTTTTGGATTTGTGAGAAGTGAGCGAATACGTCATTTCCTTCTTCTGTAGTGATAAATCCAAATCCTTTTTCTGCGTTAAACCATTTTACTGTACCATTCATTATGTGTACCTCCAAAATTTTATTTCTTAAACATATTGTAATAAACCACTAATAAAATCTCTACACATGTATGGATGTTCCAGTACGTATGGAAATATATATGAGTTACTTTTACATTTTATTTAAGTTCCCTTCAAGCATACCACAGTTTAAAATGAATAGCAAGGAATAAATTTTGAAAGATTGAAATAATTTACATAGGGTATAGGGTAGATAGGAAACAATACTTATATAAATGCTGCACAAATATAAAGTTGAGGTGATTGAATGAAAGACTTAAAATTTTATTACATGCCAGCTTGTCCATTTTGTAAAAAGGTAATGCAATATATGGATAGGAATAATATAGAAGTAGAAATGCTGGATATAAAAGCAGATCCGAAAAATCAAAAAGATCTTATTGAAATAGGTGGTATAGATCAAGTACCTATGCTTTTAATTGATGGTAAGCCACTATATGAATCAGATGATATTATAAAGTGGTTTAAGGATAATATGTAGACTTTCAAAAAGTCATTCTAAGTAAAGAAAAAATCTTAGGATGGCTTTTTTATATTATAGGATAATGTTATTTTACTCTTGATTTTACTAGGACTTTAATAGATAATGTAATATAATATTTAAATAATTTAACGATTTAAGGGGATGAAGTGGTGTTGAATATTGGATTATTAGGATTAGGAACAGTAGGTACAGGTGTAGTTGAAATCATTAACGAAAGAAAGGACGCTATAAAAAAATCAACCGGTAAATCTATCAATATAAAAAGGGTAATGGTAAATAATTTAAATAAAAAAAGAGATATTGATATATCAGAAATATCATTAACGGAGGACTTTGAAGATATTTTAAATGATACTGAAATAGATGTAATAGTTGAAGTAACTGGGGATTTAGAATCCTCATATAAATATATTATTGAAGGATTAAATGCGGGTAAACACGTCGTCACAGCAAATAAAGCTGTAGTTTCTAAATATTTGGGGGAGTTTTCCAGTTTAGCAGCTGAAAAGAACCTAGCATTTCTATATGAGGCTAGTGTTGGTGGAGGTATACCTGTAATTAAGCCTTTAAGGGAGCAAATAGAATTAAATGAAATAAATAAGGTACAAGGAATACTCAATGGTACATGTAATTATATATTAACTAGAATGATAAATGAGGACAAGGATTATAGAGAAGTGCTTAAAGTTGCACAAGAACTAGGCTATGCAGAGGCAGATCCAACAGCAGATGTTGAAGGCCACGACACTTTAAGGAAACTTAGAATACTGTCAACTTTAGGATTACAAGGAAAAGTGACAGAAGAAGATATATTATTATATGGTATCGGCAGTATTAACTCTTTAGATATAAAAAATATAAAGAAAATGGATTCTACTGTAAAACTAATAGCAGAAGCTAAAAAATTTGGAGATGGATTTACTGCTATAGTTCAACCAACAATTGTAAAAAATAACAACTATTTTGCCAATGTTAATATGGCCTATAATTCAGTTGCCTTTGAAGGAGATCATGTTGGAGAATTAAAATTTTATGGTCCAGGTGCAGGAAAACTTCCTACTGCCAATGCGGTATTAAACGATGTACTGGATATAGGAAATAATAGTTATAGAAAAGGAAATCCACTTAAGGATGAATCTCTTAAAAATCTGAATGAAGAGATTAAAGGCAAATATTATCTAAGGGTTTCATATATAAATAATGAGACAAATGGTACACTAAAAGAACTTGCAAACCAGGTACTTTGTGAGGATGAAGATATGGCTATTATCACTAATGATATGAAATTATCTAAGATTAATAGTATATTATCAGGGTTAAACTTAAGCAAAGATAGATATTTCCTAGCTAAAATCATGGAATAAAAGCAAGAAAAAATATGAAGGCAAAAGATTATAAATATTACTTGACTTTAATAAGTTAAAGGAATATAATAGATTTTAAATTATTATTTCGAAATAATATCTTCAATATTTGACTATGAAGAGGAGAGTACATGGTAAACTATCCGTACAGAGACATTTCATTAGGTGAGAGAAATGGGAAAAGAACTTTGGAACATGGCCTTGGAGTCTTTCGCACCGAGACATTTTGTTTAGGCTGCGACAGGGACGCCTGTTATAGCGTTAGGGGTATGATAGTACCTCGTGAGGTCTTTTTAGTGATAAAAAGATAAATTAAGGTGGTAACACGTGAGCAAAGCTTTCGTCCTTTATAGGATGGAAGCTTTTTGTATGCCCTAAGCCGATTTGCAGTGTTTTTCTACAAATCGATGGTAGGTCAACCGCAACGAGCTCCAAATTTACACGAGTGTATACGAGTGAATAAATTTGTGATGCGAGACTGCGAGCCGCAAGGCTGCGTGATACTTTTTATTTGTAAGGAGAAGAAATATGATAAAAGTAAGAAATTTAGTAAAAGATTTTAAAACTGAATATGGAACTTTCAGAGCTATAGATGATGTATCCTTTGAAGTTGAAAAGGGAGAAGTATTTGGGATTATTGGGTTAAGTGGTGCAGGAAAGTCAACATTAGTAAGATGTTTAAATAGATTAGAAGAGCCTACATCTGGAACAGTCAATATTGATGGTGTTTGCATCAATGATTTGGATAAAAAATCCCTTTTGGAAACTAGAAGAAATATAGGAATGATTTTTCAAAATTTTAATCTATTTGAACAAAGTACAGTCTATGAGAACATAGCATATCCATTAGAGATTATAGGGATGAACAAAAAAGAAATAGAAGCAACTGTAGAAGAGATGCTGGATTTTATTGATCTAAAAGAAAAAAGAAACTCCTACCCTTCAGAAATTTCAGGTGGACAAAAACAAAGGGTAGCTATTGCAAGGGCTTTAGCAACAAAGCCTAAGATATTATTAAGTGATGAATCCACATCAGCCTTAGATCCGGCAAATACTGAACAAATTTTAAACCTATTACGAAATTCGGTAAAAAGATATAATATGACCATTGTTATGATAACGCATCAAATGGAAGTAGCAAAAAATATTTGCGATAGAATAGCTGTAATGGAAAATGGAAAAATTATTGAATCCAACACTGTAGAAAATATATTCAAAAACCCAAAAACTGATAGGACCAAATCTTTTATTAAATCATTACCTGATGCAATTGAAGATCAGATATTTGACCCTGATGAATTCAACGGAAGGCTTATGAGATTACACTTTGATAGTACAGTAGCTAAAAGACCAATAGTAAACAATTTAATTAAACATTCCAATTGTACCGTCAATATATTGTCGGGCAATATCAATAGATTAGCCAAAGGAGATGTTTCAGGTTATCTCACTGTAGAGCTAGATGGAAGTGATGAAGATATTGAAGCAGCAGTATTAGAGTTAAGTAAGCAAAATGTTGGAGTGGAGGTGTTGTAAATGGAGAGAATATTAAGCATAGTATTGCCGGCAATACCTGAGACCCTAATAATGGTTGGAGTTTCATCTTTGATAGCAGTAATTGTTGGGCTTCCTTTAGGGATACTCCTATACACTACCCAACAAGGTGGATTATCAGAAAATCCAACAGTTTATAAAATTCTAGATGGCTTTGTAAATGTATTTAGATCACTACCCTTTGCAGTGTTGATGCTTTTGGTGATGCCTCTCACAAAGTTAATCGTAGGCAGGAGAATAGGAACTACAGCATCAATTGTACCCCTAACAGTTACAGCAATACCATTTATAGCTAGAATCTTGGAAGGGAATTTTAATGGTCTAGATAAAGGTATCATAGAGGCGGCAAAAGCCATGGGTTCAGATACACATACCATAGTCAAAAAAGTTGTACTCAAAGAATCTCTTCCTCAAACAATCTCAACTGTGACAATGACTATAATAAATCTAGTCGGTCAATCAGCCATAGTAGGTTTAATAGGAGGAGGGGGTTTGGGAGATGTGGCACTTAGATATGGATATTCTAGAAACCAAATAGACATACTTTGGGCTGCATGTATTGCAATTATAATTTTAGTACAATTGGTTCAATTTATAGGCAATAATTTATCAAAAACATTAGATAGAAAATAAGGAGGATATAAAAATGAAAAAAAGAATATTACTAAGTTTAACTTTAGCAGCATTATTAGTATTTACAGCTTGTTCAAGTAATGGTGGAGGGGAAAAGGCTCCAGATGTATCAACTGGCGGACCTGAAGTTTCAACAGAAAAAGTAGTCATAGGTGTATCACCAGCTCCACATGGTGAAATTGTAGAAGCTCTAGAATCAGAATTTGTAGCAGCAGGTATAGAAGTTGAGATAGTAACCTTTGATGATTATGTTCAACCAAACCTAGCCCTAGATGATGGGGACTTAGACATCAACTACTTCCAACATAAACCTTACCTAGACAACTTCTCAGCAGAACATGGTCTAGACCTTGAGGTTATTGGACAAGTACATGTAGAACCACTTGCGTTATATTCTGAAGAATATAGTTCAGTAGAAGAATTGCCAGATGGAGCAGAGATTCTGATTCCAGATGATCCAACAAATGGAGCAAGAGCACTTTTATTATTACAAAGTGAAGGATTAATTGAATTAAAAGATCCAACAGACTTAAACGCAACAGAAGCAGATATAGTTTCTAATCCTAAAAATCTTAAATTCACTGCATTGGATGCAGCTAATATTGCTAGAACTTATACAGACGTAGATGGTGGAGTAATCAATGCCAACTTTGCAATAGACGCAGGATTAAACCCAACCAATGACAGTATCCTAGTAGAAGGAGACCAATCACCATATGCCAATATCGTAGCAGTAAAAGCAGGGGAAGAAAACAATGAAACCTACCTTAAAGTAATAGAAATACTAAATTCAGATGCAGCTAGAGAATTTATTGAAAGGGAATACCAAGGTACAATTAAACCGGTATTTTAATTTGGTAAAGAATATATAAGTATTATAGAATGATTAAAACAAAGCCCCTATTATTTTTTCTTAAAAAAATAGGGGCTTTGTTTATAAATTCCCACCTAAAATGCTCTTTTGTATTTTTAAAGATGTTCATGTATAATATATTGTGAATTATGAGAGTAATTAAATTGTATTTTATAATTGTAATCCAGGATATTAGATTAAACATTATCAGAAAGGATTGAGTATAAAATCATGGTTATGAAAAACAATAAAAATTTATTAAGAGTATTTGAGAATATTGATACTGATAGTATCAGAGGACTTGGAGATTATGAGAATATCACTGTTGTAGATAAAAATGGTATAGTAGTTTTTTATGATTATGCTGATATTAATCAAATGGAACTTCTTTCAATACCACCTGAAAAAGTTATAGGGAATAAAATAACAGAGGCGTGGGCAGAGTTGGATGACAATAATAGTACATTAATGACAGTATTGCGTACTGGAAAGCCTATATTAAATAACAAACAAATTCATAAAACAAAAAAAGATAGAACAGTGTATACTTATAATTCAATTTTTCCGATAATTGCTGATGGTGAAGTTGTAGGAGCTGTAGAATTTAGTCGTTATTATTTCAACAAAGAAGATATAAAGTTAATTGAAAACAATTCACCACATAGAATGTTTAGAAAGAATAATACTGCATATACAATAGATAATATACAATCAAATAATAAAACTATGATAAATATTAAAGAAAGAATCCATCGTACCTCTAAAACAGATTCACCAGTGTTGATTTACGGTGAGACTGGCACTGGAAAGGAATTGATAGCTCAATCAATTCATAATCTAAGCAGTAGGTATAGAAAACAATATGTTTCGGTAAATTGCAGTGCCATTCCAGCAACCTTATTTGAAAGTCTAATGTTTGGAACAGTAAAAGGAAGTTTTACTGGATCGGATAATACAACAGGTCTGTTTGAAGAGGCAAATGGTGGAACACTATTTTTGGATGAGATTAATTCATTAGATATAGTTTTACAAAGTAAATTACTTAAGGCTATTGAAGAAAAGATGATTAGAAAAGTGGGTGGAAATAAATATATACCAATAGATATTAGAGTCATGGCAGCTACAAATGAAGAACCAGAAATATTAATTGAAGAAGGAAGACTTAGAGAAGATTTATTCTATAGAATAGGTGTGGTGCAAATCGACTTACCACCATTAAGAGAGAGAAAAGATGATATATCTTTACTAGTTGATAATTTTATTAAATTTTATAATAAAAAGATGAACGTAAGTATTACAGAAACAGATAAAGAAGTATTTGATAAACTTTATGAATATAATTGGCCGGGAAATGTAAGAGAGTTAAAAAATGTAATAGAATCAGCTTACAATAATGTTACTTCATCTGTTATCACTTTAGAAGATATTCCTAGAAGGATAAGATTTTATAAAGATAAGAGTAGTACAAATGAAGATATTACAGATAACCGTTTAAACATCATGGTTGATGAATATGAAAAACAGTTAATTATGAAGGAGCTAGCTAAATCAGGGAATAAAAAAATAGAAGCTGCTAGGAATCTTGGTATTTCAAAACAATTATTAAATTTTAAAATAAATAAATATAATATAGGATAATTTAGTAAAGCCAAATTTTACAATTTAGTAAAATTTGGCTTTACTAAATAGGTTTAAAACCCAGTTAATTATCTAAAAAGGCTAATTAACCGGGTTTTAATTTTTGGCACGATAATTGCTATGTATATAGATAAGTAAATCCAACTTGATGAATAAAAAAAGGAGGTGCTTTTGTAAAACGTATTCATCAATCAAATCAAACTATGAGGTGATATATATGAAAAAGAACTTAAGAGATTCCATAGTTATAGGTCTTGCACTTTTTGCTACGTTTTTTGGAGCAGGAAATTTAATATTTCCACCATTTTTAGGATTACAATCAGGTACTGGTTGGGTTGGTGCTATTGTAGGTTTTGTTTCCTCAGGTGTTTTACTACCTATTGTAGCGGTTTATGCTATATCTTATGCAGGCGGCTCAGTTGAAAAGATGACTGACAAGATCCATCCTAAATTTGCTAAAGTCGTACTTGCGGTGATTATGTTATTTTGTACTTTCATTGCAGTACCAAGAACCGGTGCCGTTGCATTTGAATTAGGAGTACAAGCATTATTTCCAAAGGCTCCAATGTTGCCTTTTATCATAATTTATTTTTTAGCTACATATTACTTTGTTAATGATAAGAACAATGTAATAGATAAAATTGGCTCAATACTGACTCCAGCGTTAGTAACTATCCTAATATTTATTATTATAAAGGGAGTTATTACTCCAGTAGGACAACCTGTAAAAACAGATTTAAATAATCCATTTATTAATGCATTCCTAGGTGGTTATCAAACAGGGGACTTATTAGTTAGCTATTTAATTGGTGGAGTAATTATTGCAGATATTACAAGAAAAGGTTATACATCTGATAAGGAAAGAAATAAGATGACTGCAATAGCAGGAGGAGTAGCTCTTCTATTCCTATGTATCGTATATACAGGACTTTTATACCAAGGAGCAGCTGCAAGTGCTCTTTATCCTAATGACATAGATAGATCCGTACTTATACTTTCAATAGTTGATACATTATTAGGAAGAAGTGGATTATTTGCTTTAGGAATTGCTGTTATTCTAGCTTGTTTAACTACAGCTATTGGAGAGACTACAGCAATAGCAGGATTCTTTGAAAAAGTAACGGATGGGAAATTAAGCTATAAGAAAGTTGCTGTAATATCTAGTGTGATATCAGGTGGGATTGCGCTATTAGGTGTAGATAGAATAATATTCATATCAGACCCAATATTCCTAGCTATATATCCAATACTTATAGTTGCAGTAATTTTAGGATTGTTTTATAAGCATGTGCCAAAGTCTGCACTTCAAGGAGCTGCATTGTTTACACTAATCGTAAGTGGTTTAGAGGTATTTGAGTTAGTACTAAATATTCCATTTTTAACTACATTAATAGATATAATACCATTGAGTGAACATGGATTTGCTTGGATAATTCCTGCAATTGTTGGATTTGTAGGAGGAGCTATTATTGGTAAAAGGGAAGACGAGCTTGCTGTTAATTAATATAAATTAAAATAAATATTTGAATCAATAGGAGGAGTTAAAATGAAAAAAGAAAATATTGAAAAAAAAGGATTTGACACACAAATTGTTCATGCAGGACAAGATATTGATGAAATTACTGGATCATTATCCACACCAATATATCAAACTTCAACATATGTATTTAAAAATGCTGAAGAAGCTGCGGATAAATTTACAAATAAAGGAGAGCCAGGTGCCTATCTATATACTAGAGTAGGAAGTCCAACTCAAGAACAACTTGAAAACAAATTAGCGATACTTGAAGGTGGAGAAGCTGCACTTGCCCTTTCTTCAGGAGTAGGTGCTATTACAACTTCTATACTTACCCTTTGTAGTCAAGGAGACCATATAGTATCAGCAAATTCAATATATGGTTCAGCCTATGCATTCTTAGATAGACATTGTAGTAGATTTGGTATCGAAACAACGTTTGTAGATGCAACAAACCCAGAAAACATAAGAAAAGCAATGAAGCAAAATACAAAAATAGTATATATTGAAAGCCCGTCTAATCCAGTTCTTTCGTTGGTAGATATTGAGGAAGCTGCTAAAATAGCCCATGAACATGGAGCACTTCTATTAATTGATGGTACATTTGCATCACCATATTCACAAAAACCATTGAAGTTAGGAGCGGATTTAGTAATTCATAGTGCGACTAAATTCATTAATGGACATGGGGATGTTATTGCAGGAGTCGTAATTGGTAAGAAGGCTATTATAGACAAAATTAGATTTGATGGTGTTATGGATACAACGGGTGCTGCCATAAGTCCATTTGACGCTTGGCTGATAATAAGAGGTATCAAGACTTTAGGTGTTAGAATGAGAAAAATCACAGAAACAGCATTCGAAGTAGCAAAATTCTTAGAAACACATCCTATGATAGAAGCAGTACATTATCCAGGGTTAGAGAGTCATCCACAACATGAATTAGCTAAAAAACAAATGGACGACTTTGGAGGAGTGGTTAGTTTCGAGGTTAAAGGTGGAGTTGATGCAGGTAGACAATTGATGAATAGTGTTAAACTGTGTACTTTAGCAGTAAGCTTAGGAGATGCGGAAACTTTAATAGAGCACCCGGCATCTATGACACATCCTCAATTACCTAGAGAAGCAAGATTAGAAGCTGGTATAACAGATGGACTTGTAAGATTAGCAATAGGATTAGAAGATGCAGAAGATATAATTAATGACTTAGATGAGGCATTAAACAATATTAAGTAAAAATAGAAATAGCCTAAGGATAGTTTACTAATTATTCTTAGGTTATTTTATTGTAGAAAAACTTATGTATCAATTTATTCGGATAGATTAAGCTCATAAATCAAAAAAACCATTGCTTTATTGTGTTAAAGAGTGTATACTAATCTTTATATAATAAACAGATGAAGAGGAAATTGATAAAAACTTTAAGTTTAGAGAGCCTACGGCTGGTGAAAGTAGGTCTTAAGATTTATCAAATGCTACCTCGGATGGTTTGCGATAAGCAAAACGGATGCAGCCGTTACACTGCGTAGAGTGGATCATTAGATCAATTTGGGTGGTAACGCGGAAGATTAAGTCCTTCGTCCCTTTTATTAAGGGATGGAGGACTTTTGTATGCCCTAACACATTGAGCAGTGAATTTCTGCGAACTGATGTAGGTCAACCGCAACGAGCTCCAACCTTAATGTACTCCGTAGGAATAAGATATGGAGTCCTGGATGGGCAGATTTGTGCGACCGGTAGGAAGCGAACAAATCTGTGATGGGAGACTGCGAATGGGCTAGGAAACTAGGCGGTATATATAAGTTGTATTATCTATGATCAATTTGGGTGGTAACACGGAAACTTAAGCTTTTCGTCCCTTATTTTAGGGATGAAGGGCTTTTTTTTATGTATGGCCTAACCTGATTTTTAGTATTTTTCTGAAAATCGATGGTAGGTAAACCGCAACGAGCACCAAATCTATACGAACGATAGTGAGTAAATAGATTTGTGTTGCGAGACTGCGAAAAATATAAGAGGAGGCAGGTAAAATGCAAAAGAAATTATTTATACCAGGACCAGTAGATGTAAGAGAAGATGTATTAGAGCAAATGACAAGGCCAATCATAGGACACAGAACAAACGCCGCCTCTGATTTACAAAGAGGTATCAGTGAAAAACTACAAAAAATATTCTATACAGATAATACAATAATACTTTCTACATCCTCAGGGACAGCACTAATGGAAGGGGCAATCCGTTCCTTTACTAAGAAAAGGGCAGCTGTATTTTCTAATGGTTACTTTGGAACCTTATGGTATAAGATGGCATTATACAACAATATCGAAGCAGATCTATTCAAGAGTGAAAAAGGTGAAGCCATAACACCAGACATGGTAGAAAAAGTATTATCTACAGGTAAGTATGATCTAATAACTATAACTCACAATGAAACTACATCTGGAATAACCAATCCAATGGAGGAATTATCAAGTGTAATACAGAACTACCCTGACGTGATTTGGTGCGTTGATGGGGTAAGCTCCATAGGTGGAATTAAACTTGAAATAGATAAATTAGGAGTAGATGTATGTATAGTATCTAGCCAAAAATGCCTAGGACTGCCACCGGGAATGGCTATAGCAAGTGTATCTGAAAAAGCAATAGAAAGGGCAAGACAAATAGAATTTAGGGGATATTATCTAGATTTTTTAGAGCTATATGAAACTATTAAAAGAACGGATTATCAATATATATCCACCCCAGCTATACCTATGATGTTTGCAATGGACTATCAACTGGATAAGATATTCAGTGAAGGGCTAGAAAATCGATTTAAAAGACATGAACAATTAGCAGATATGGTAAGAAGTTGGGCAAAGAAGCATTTTAAACTATATGCAAAAGAATCTTGTGCCTCCAATACCGTAACGACTATAAAAAATACATTAGGACTTAATATAGATTTGCTTAATCAACGACTTGGAGAAAGAGGATTTCAAATATCCAATGGCTATGAAGATTTAAAGGACAAGACCTTTAGAATCGGCCATATGGCTGATTGCACAGTAGAAGAACTACAAGAGCTACTGGATACCCTAGATGAAGTATTGGGATGTGATTTAAGGGAAGAATGGCTAGCTATTTAGCGGCCCTTATATAGATAATTTCGGACCCCAAGTATATGGTAATTGACTCAATATAGATATTATAGTACAATATTTAATGGGTTTGTTAATTAACATACAAGCTTTTCAATAGGATAATATTATTTTAAAGTGGGTTGAGATGTGAAAAAGCTTTAAAATTTTATTAGGTAATATTTGACTAAAAAGAAGGGGTGAATGAAATGTGTGAAAACAAAAGTCAGAATAAACTTGACCAAATGTTAAGTCAAGAGATGACAAGAAGAAAGTTTATGAAAATTTCTGGAAAAAGTTTAGCTGGTCTAACAGTATCTGCATCTTTATTATCCTTGATGGGGTGTACTCAAGAACAGGTGGATAGTGATGCTATTACTGTATGGACAATGCCTACTGGATTACTAGTAGTTAACCAAGCTAAGTGTACAGGATGCCAAAGATGTGAAATAAACTGTACCTTAGTAAATGATGGTGAAGCTTCATCTCACATATCTAGAGTCAAGGTAACTCGTAATCTTATGGACAATGATGGGCATGGTACATATCAAGATGATTGGGTATACTTTCCAGATACATGCCGACAATGTGACCAACCATGGTGTGGAGAAGCATGTCCTGTAGAGGCCATATATGCAGATGAAAATGGGGTAAAACATATTGATCAAGAAAAATGTGTTGGTTGTGGAGCTTGTGTAGGAGCATGTCCTTGGCATATGCCAACTCTAAACCCTGAAACAAAAAAATCATCTAAATGTATCTTATGCGGTTCTTGTATAGAAGGATGTGTAACAGGAGCTTTAGCAATGGTACCTTGGGATGCTGTAACTGCTGCAGAGCAGAAAACTAGAAAACAATAGGAGGTAGGATAATGACGACATATGGATGGTCAGGAAAAATACTTCGTGTTAATTTTGCGAATAATGCGATCACAACTGAAGATACGATGAAATATAAAGATTATATAGGCGGTATGGGAATAGGATATAAAATAATATATGATGAAGTTCCTCTAGATACACATGCCTATGATGAAGCATCTAAAGTAGTTCTAGCTATGGGACCTTTGACTGGTTCAGGAGTTCCATGTTCAGGAAGGATTAATATGTCATTCCTTTCTTCATGGACAAAGGGATATTCAATTGTAGATGCTCATATGGGAGGACATATAGCTCATGCAATTAAATATGCAGGCTATGATGCTATTATATTTGAAGGTAAGTCATCAAAACCTGTTTACCTAAAAATAGATGATGATAAAGTTAGTATAGAAGACGCAAGTCATATTTGGGGAAAGGGAACCTTTGAGGCTAATAGAATATTAGTTGAAGAAAATGGTGAATCCTTTGACGCAGCAACTATAGGTCAAGCAGGAGAAAACCTAGTAAATATGTCTTGTATGATTACATCAGTAGGAAACTCAGGTGGGGCAGGAGTTGGAGCAATATTTGGTTCCAAAAATGTTAAGGGATTTGTAGCTCGTGGGACAGGCAGTGTAAAGATTGCTGATCCAAAAGCTCTAAAAGAAGCCAGCGATTATATGTTAAGAGAACTAGTAGGTGGAAATAACAACCATAATGTTCCAGCAGTTCCTCAATCATGGGCTGAGTATTCTGCGCCATCTGGAAGTAATAGATGGTCAGGCGCACCAGGGAGAGGGTGGCAAAAAGCTGAAGGCGGATTTGTAGATATGGGTGAGCAACCAGTTGGAGATATAGATAAGATTGGATATAGAGCTCATAAAGGATACTTTGACCATGGAGAAATCGCAGATAAATACATGGTTAAGGTTGGTGGATGTTCATCATGCCCTATCAGATGCTATGCTCAATATGATATTGATCCATTAGCGGATTATGACTTACCAACTAAAGTTTCCAATACATGTATGCCTATTATCTACCAAGCAGCATGGTATCCAGAGGGAATCAAAGACTTTGTAGATGAAGGAGATGCAAATATAGTTATTTGTGGTGCAGGTGCCAGAGCTGTAGATGATTATGGTCTATGGGATAACTATGGAAACATTCAACGTGATTTTAATTACTGTTATAAATCAGGAATATTGAAAGAAAAACTTTCGACTGAAGAATATAACTCAATCCCATGGGACTTGATGATAGAAGGAGATCCACGTTGGGTAGTTGAAATAGTTCGTAGAATATCAATGAATGAAGGAGAAATAGCCAAAATAGGTCTTGGAACATATCTGTTAGTTAAGGAATGGGATTTGGGTCAAGAATATCTAGATGTAGAATACCTACAAAACGTAACCTACAATGGATATCCAAAGCATCATTCGGCCGAGGATGTTTGGCAAACAGGATTACTATACAATATAATGTATAATAGAGATTGTATGATTCACCATATGACAAATGTAATACAATCAGGTAGTCCTTATGAAATATACAGGAAAATCTTAGAGGATGAATTTGGTGAAGGCGCTGTAGACAAGCCAAAGCATTATACTCCTATGAATAGAAGCAAGGCAAAATTAGCCAAGTGGGCATTTTTAGGGAAGCAATGGCATGATATGGCTACCCTTTGTAACTGGATGTATCCTATGACTCTGTCACCATCCAAAGAAAGAGGATACAAAGGAGATCATAATCTAGATGCTATGTACATGGCGGCTGTTACTGGTGAAAACTGGAGCAGGGAAGATGTTGATCTAGCTAGTGAAAGAGTATCCAACATGCTTAGGGTTATGACTGCTATATCCTTTGATATACATGAAGGAAGCAAAAATCTAAGAAAAGATCACGATGCTATACCAGCTTGGGTATTTGATAAAGAGCCAGACTTCAAGGCTTTTGAAGCAGGAACAGTTAAGATGGATAGGGACGATATGGAGATAGCTAAGACAATGTTCTATGAGGAAATGGGTTGGGATACTGAAACAGGAATTCCGACTAGAGAAACTCTTGAAAGACTTGGTCTAGGATATATGGCTGATGATCTTGAAAAAAGAGGTTTGCTACCAGCTTAGATAGAATAGGTAATAGGGGGTGGAAAAATTGCTATTTGGAAGAAGAAAAAAAGGATTCACAAAAATAGAAGAAGTAACAGAATTTTCGCAGGAAGTAAATGAAGATCAGTTAAGGGCAGCTGAAGAAGATCTAAAGGAAAGGAAAGAAAAACCTGATCTTTTTGATTATTTAGACACACTAGACGACATAGAAGATCAATATATTCCTTTGGAAGAAGCAGAAGTAGAAGAAATAGAAGTAGAAATGACAGAAGCACAGCTATTGGCTAATTTTATAAGAGTAAGAAGCCAAGGAGCCACTTTAACTAGTCAATCTTTATTAGAAAAAGATGGCCAGGACCTTAAGGAGCTATTGAATTCCTTGAAGGATGATAAAAGTTGTCAGGATATCGTCTTAATAAAAGGTGCTAAGGAAGTATATTATTATTCAAATGAATTTATGAGTGATAATTATGCGAAGATTGCTGTACTAGTGGAAGATAAGGACATACCCAAGACCATCGTTGAAATGGTACGTTGGAATGGAAAAACTTATCCTTGTGCTACACCCTTATATTACTTTAGTAATTCGCCATATTTTTATACAAAAGCACAAATTCAACGTGCCCTTGAAAGAATTAGGCAAAATGAAGAGTACAGCGATATTGGAGAATTAACAACTGGAAATGATGTAAGATATCTGTATTCTACAATTCACATGAGTGAAAAATATGCAAGAGCATTGGCAGAAGGAGTAGAATATGGAGAGTATGGTTACCGTTAACTAGTAAAACTAAATTATATTTATTGACTCCGAGCATTTGGTCCTAATGTCAACCCTATGGACAAATGCCAAAATATTATCTAATATTTAAGGGTATATTTGGAAACGAGTATGCCTTCCACATTTGAAAAGGAGCGGCTAAGATAGATTATATAGTAATTTAATGAGGCTGTTTTCATGTCTAAAGACTGAAAATAGCCTCATTTAAATAAAAGGATGGATTAAAATGAAAAGAATAAAAACTAAGGATGCTGTTGGGCATATCCTATGTCATGATATGACTAGAATTGTAAAGGGAGAAATAAAGGATGCGGTCTTTAGAAAAGGACATATTATTACTGAAGAAGATATACCTGTCCTTTTATCAATGGGGAAAGATCATATATATATTTATGAAGTAAAAAAGTCTATGATACATGAGGATGATGCAGCCATAGTATTATCAGACCTATCTATAAATGATAATATGCTTGTTACTGAGGTCAAGGAAGGCAAGGTTGAGCTTGTAGCAACATGCGATGGATTATTTCAAGTGGATGTTGAGAAACTCAATAAAATAAATGAGCTAGAAGATATTATGATCGCAACTAGGATGGCTAATCTTCCTGTCAAGGCAGGGGATAAATTAGCTGGTATGCGTGTCATACCCCTGGTTATAGAAGAGGATAAGCTAAACAGAGCAAGAGAGATTGCAGAAAATGATCCTATACTAAAACTAACTCCCTTTAGAAAACTAAGAGCTGGGGTTATAACCACCGGAAATGAAGTCTACCATGGTAGAATAAAAGATACCTTTACTCCTGTAATAGAAGAAAAGTTAAAAAATATGAATATAGAAATGGTTAAGCATTTAATAAGTGATGATGATACAGAAAAAATTAAGGCCAATATCTTAGAAATGAAAAATTATAATCTGGATCTTATTATATGTACTGGAGGTATGAGTGTTGATCCAGATGATTTGACTCCTGCTGCAATAAAATCTAGCGGAGCCAATATTATTACATATGGTGCTCCAGTATTGCCAGGAGCCATGTTTTTATTAGCCTACTTTGATGATGATACGACAATAATGGGAATTCCAGGATGTGCTATGTACAAAAATATTACAATATTTGATTTAATACTACCATATGTATGTGCAGATATTAAGATAGACAAATCCCATATAGCAAAATTGGGGTATGGTGGATTATGCTTAGATTGTGATATATGTCATTATCCAAACTGTCAATTTGGAAAGGGTGTATAGGTTGTATAATGTAGAATTAGAACAAGCTGTAGAAATTATATTAGAATCTGTAAATGAAATAGATGATATAGAAGATGTAAAGTTAGAAAACTCTTTAGGGAGAATTCTTGCAGAGGATTTCTATGCTCCAATGGATAATCCGCCCTTTGATAGATCACCTTTAGATGGATTTGCCCTAATAGCAGATCATACAACCATGGCATCAGAATCGAATCCTATCAAATTTAAAGTCATAGATAAGGCCTATGCTGGTAGCCCTAGCACTAAAACTATGGGAAACTTTGAAGCTATAAGGATAATGACAGGGGGGAAAATACCACTTGGAGCTAACTGTGTTATCAGATTAGAGGATTGTACAGAAATAGATGATAATCATATCCTTATTAACAGGACTTTAGAATCCTTCGAGAATTATTGTCACAGAGGTGAAGATATAAAATCCGGAGTATTACTATTAAAAAAAGGTACCAAACTTTCTTCCATACATTTGGGGGTGTTGGGAAGCATGGGACAGGAAAAGGTAAGAGTAATAAGGAGACCCCAAATAGGGATTCTAGTTACAGGTGACGAAATTTTAGATTATTCTATGCCATTGATAGATGGAAAAATATATGATACAAATGGAATAATGCTAGGTTCTAGAATAAATGAATTGGGACTTTCCTATATAAAAATAGATGTAGAAAAAGATGATCCTAAAATAGTTGCCAATTTAATTATGAATCATATGGATAATCTAGATCTTTTAATTACTACAGGGGGAGTATCCGTTGGAGATAAGGATATATTTCATGAAGTTATTGAAATAATTAAGGCGAGGCAGTTATTTTGGAAGGTAAATCTTAAACCAGGAACGCCTGCTATGTATTCCTTATTAAGAGATAAGCCTATTCTGAGCCTTTCGGGCAATCCATTTGCATCCCTGGTAACCTTTGAGCTATTAGCTAGGCCATTGATGGCTAAACTAAGCAGAGATCATAGCTTGATGACACTAAGAATCAAGGCTAGGATCATGGAAGATTTCAATAAGGAAAGTAGCAAAAGAAGATTTATAAGATGCATTTATGAAAATGGACAAGTCCACCTTCCCAAGGGAGGACATTCTTCAGGTATGCTTTTAAGTATGAAGGATTGTAATGCCTTAATAGATATAAAGGCAGGAAATACTGGACTAAAGAAATCCGATATAATAGAAGTAGTAATGTTATAAAGATGGAGAGGATATAGCGTGAATAGCCGTGAACAAAAGGTTATAGCCATAAGTGGTATAAAGAATTCGGGTAAGACCACACTCATAACCGCCCTTATTCCCTTGCTAAAAGATAGAGGATTGAAGGTGGCAACTATAAAACATGATGGCCATGATTTTGACCCAGATGTAGAGGGAACTGATAGTTATAGCCATAGAAAATCAGGTGCCTATGGAGTTGGCATCTTCTCTAAGAATAAATGGATGGTCATAAAGGAAGAAAAAAATGTCCATATTTCAAATTTGATACAACAATTTCCTGAAGCAGATTTAATTATCCTAGAAGGGTTTAAAAATTCTGACTTTCCTAAGGTTGAAATTGTACGAAGTGAAATATCTTTACTTCCTATTTCTAATTCTCAAACTGTAATTGCCTATATAAGTGATTTAGAAAGATTTGATCCAAATATAAAACAATTTAGACTAGATGAAATAAAAGAACTGTCAAACTATGTATATGATTATATAATGAGAGAATAAATTAGGTGATAAGATGAAGGATTCATTTGGAAGAAAAATAAACTATCTTAGAGTATCGCTGACTGATAGATGTAATCTAAGATGTAGATATTGTATGCCGGAAGAAGGTATAGATAATAAGATATCTCACCAAGATATGCTAACCTTAGAGGAAACCTATAATTTAATAAGACACTTTGTAGAATTAGGAATAGATAAAATTAGGTTTACTGGTGGAGAACCTTTAGTTAGAAAAGGTATTATAGAATTAATAGAAAAGGTTAATAAACTAGAAGGTGTAAAGGAAATAACCATGACTACCAATGGTTTGTTACTGAAAGATATGGGCCAATCCCTAAAAGATGCAGGTCTTAATAGAATTAATATCAGCTTAGATACTTTGATGGAGGACAAATATAAAAAAATTACTAGAGGTGGTAAATTATCTAAGGTATTAGAAGGTATTAATGAAGCCACTAGGATAGGATTAACCCCTATAAAAATAAATTCAGTTTTGGTAGGTGGATTTAATGATGATGAAATTCAAGATTTGGTTAATCTTACAAAGAAAGGGATAGATGTGCGCTTCATAGAGCTAATGCCTATTGGGGAAGCAAGCAACTTTGCCCAGGAAAAGTTTATTTCTAATCATAGGGTAATAGAGGATGTAGAAGGATTGATCCCAATGGTAAAGGAGGACCCTTCATCCCCAGCTAAATACTATAGACTAGGGGGAGCCACTGGAAAAGTAGGCTTAATAAACCCTATAACTTGCAAATTTTGCACTGATTGTAATAGAGTGAGGCTTACTTCCACAGGTAGGTTAAAACTATGCCTACATTCTAATAGGGAGATAGATTTAGGAAAAGCCTTGAGGGATGGAGAGGATATTAAAAAAGTAATATTAAATTCCATATGGACTAAGGAAGAAAGTCACCATTTAGAAGAAAATAAATACATAGATAGAAATATGAATCAGATAGGAGGATAATGATGGATTTAAGTCATTTTAATGAAAGTGGTAGGGCTCATATGGTGGAGGTTGGAGAAAAGGATAATACCAAAAGAACAGCTGTAGCCCATGGAAAAATTATTATGAAAAAAGAAACCCTTGAAAGAATTAAGAATGGAATGATGAAAAAGGGCGATGTCTTATCTGTAGCTCAAGTAGCTGGAATAATGGGTGCGAAAAAGACGAGTGATTTGATGCCTATGTGTCATAATATCTTTCTAACTGGAGCAAATATTGAGTTTAAGTATTTGGATAATGGTATTCAAGTAGAAGCCACTGTAAATACTGAAGGGAAAACAGGTGTAGAGATTGAAGCATTAACTGCAGTGTCTATAACTTGTTTAACTATATATGATATGTGTAAAGCAATAGATAAAGATATGGAAATAAAAGATATAAAAGTAATTAAAAAAACTGGCGGGAAATCAGGTGACTATATGAGAAAAGATACTAAAGGAAAAATAATTTCTATAAATATTTCTGATAAAAAAGGAGTAATAAAGACCCCTATTAATGAAGGCGTATTTGTAAAAAACTTTGGATTAAAAGATGATGCCCATGGTGGAGATTGGCATAGACAGGTAAGCTTATTGGGAATTGAAAGTTTTAATAAGATGGAAAATATGGGTGTAGAAAACTTATCACCTGGAGTATTTGCGGAGAATATAACTACAGAAGGAATAGATCTGTATTCATTACCTGTAGGAACCAAATTTAAAATTGGAGAGACGATACAAGAATTAACACAGATTGGAAAGAAGTGTCATACAGGATGTGAAATATCCCGGAAAGTAGGAAAGTGTGTAATGCCTACAGAAGGTATATTTACCAAGATTATTCAAGGTGGAACAATACGAATAGGGGACTCAATAGAAGTAATTTAATGAAGATTGTAGTAAAATAATAATACATTAAGGTGGCGTTTAAAATCATGCTAAAAAGAAGGGGTTTATTAATTAGTATTTTTTTATTAGTTATAGTAGCCCTAGTAGGATGCATCAAAGATGAAGTAGATAATAAGGTAGACTCAAAAGATAGGGCTTCAGAAGAAGTTAAATTGCTTGTTTCTGCAGCAGCTAGTTTAACAGATGTATTAAATGAGTTGAAGGATATATATGAGGATAGAACCACTGAAGTAAAGATAAATTATTCTTTTGGAAGCTCTGGAGCATTGCAAACACAGATAGAAGAAGGAGCACCCGTTGATATATTTATGTCGGCAGCACAAAGACAAATGAAGGTTTTACAACAAGGTGGATATATGATAGATGAAACTATAAACACATTATTAGTAAATAAAATAGTCCTTATTGTTCCTAAAGATAGTAAATTAGAGATCGAATCTTTTGAAGATTTAATAGATAGCAGAGTTAATACAATAGCTATAGGAGATCCTAGCAGTGTACCTGTGGGTCAATATAGTGAGGAAATATTTAATAATTTAAAAATAATGGATAAGTTAGATTCAAAATTTGTATTGGCTAGTGATGTTAGGACAGCATTGACCTGGATAGAAAATGGAGAAGTAGATTGTGGCCTAGTATATGCAACAGATGCTTACATAGCTAATGGTATAAAAATTGTTAGTGAGGCACCTGAGGGAAGCCATAAAGAAGTTGGCTATCCTGTAGGAATTGTAAAAGAAAGTAAATATGTAAATGAAGCACAAGAATTTCTAGATTTCCTATTTACAGATGAAGCTAAAGAAGTATTTAAAAAATATGGTTTTACAATAAAATAGTTTGCTCAATAGAAATGGATGATAGTATGGATTATTCCCCTTTATTAATATCTTTGAAAGCAGCCAGCATAGCAACTATAATAACATTTATTTTAGGTATATATGCTGCTTATTTAACTACAACAAGATTGAAAAAATTAAAAGGCATCGTAGATGGCGTCTTGTTACTTCCACTAGTTTTGCCTCCTACGGTAGTAGGATTTCTCTTATTGGTACTTTTAGGAAGAAATAGTGTACTTGGTAAATTTCTAAGTCAATATGATATATCAATTATGTTTTCCCAGGCTGCAACAATAATAGCATCTATAGTTGTGGCTTTTCCTCTAATGTATCGGACTGCTAGGGGGGCTTTTGAGCAACTAGATAAAAATATAATATATGTAGCTAAGACATTAGGCTTATCTAATCATAAAATATTTTTTAAAATAATACTTCCTAATTCTTCTTCTAGTATCATGGCTGGTACAGTATTAGCATTTGCTCGTGGATTAGGAGAATTTGGTGCTACAATTATGATTGCAGGGAATATTCCTGGAAAAACACAAACCATGTCTGTTGCTGTATATAGCGCAGTACAAGCAGGAAATCGATCGTTAGCTTATAAATGGGTTATGATATTGGCAATCATCTCCCTATCTTCCATGATTATGATGAGTAAGCTTGAAAGTATGCAGAAAGGGAAAGTAGGAAAGGGAGATAAGTAGTGCTTTATGTTAAGATAAAAAAAGAATTTGAAAACTTTAAAATAGATGTAGAGTTTGAAGTGAATGGTGAAGTTTTAGCACTTTTTGGAGCCTCGGGATGTGGGAAAAGCATGACATTAAAATGTATAGCAGGAGTTGAAAAACCTGATCATGGTTTAATCATTCTTAATGGGAAGGTACTCTTTGATAGTAAAAAGAAAATTAATTTGACTCCTCAAAGTAGAGAAGTTGGCTTATTATTTCAAAATTATGCTCTTTTCCCCAATATGTCTTTAAAGCAAAATATCGCCATAGCAATACCTAAAAATACTAATAATATGGAAAAAATAATAAGAAATAAGATTGAGGACTTTTCTTTAGAAGGATTAGAAGACAATTATCCCCATGAATTATCTGGTGGGCAGCAGCAAAGAGTAGCATTAGCTAGGATGCTAGTTAATAATCCTAAAATATTAATGTTAGACGAACCATTTTCTGCATTAGATGAGCATTTGAGATGGCAAATGGAACATAAACTGAAGGACATATTAAAAGGGCATAAAGGCAGCACCTTGTATGTATCCCATGATAAGGATGAAGTTTTTAGGATTTGTGACAAAATTGCAGTATTTAACAATGGAAGGATAGAAGAAATTAACACAAAATCTAATCTATTATATAATCCCAAGACTTATACTACTGCAATGCTAACAGGGTGTAAAAATATTTTTTCTGCGAAAAAGATTGGAGCCAATAGGGTATATCTTCCTGATCTAGATATAGAATTAGCTTCAAGCAATATAGTGAGTAATGATTTAAAGTATATAGGAATCTATCCACACAAACTAAAGATAACCTCAGATAATAAAAAAGAAAATGCTTTTAAGTTTAGGATAGTAAATATAATAAATAATCTATTTTCCTATACAGTAACTCTTGTGCCAGTAAATTTAGAAGACAAAAATTTGAAACACCAAATTTATATGGAAATTTCAGAGTATAAATTTGAAGAAATAAAAAATAAAAAATTAGTTTTTCTCTATTTTGATAAGGAAGATATACTATTATTAAGTAATTAATTGTTGGAAGCGTGTGAAATAATCTAAGGGAAGGTGATTGGAATATTTAAGGTGGGTATAGTAACAGTAAGTGATAAGGGTTATGCAGGAGAAAGAGTAGATAAGTCTGGAGAGGTAATAGAAGGACTTGTAAAAGATAAAGGATATGCGGTAGCCAGAAAAGTTATAGTTCCTGATGAAGAAGATATTATTTTAAAGGAATTGATTTTTATGGCAGATCATCTATCGCTAGATCTAATATTGACAACGGGAGGAACTGGATTTAGTCTTAGAGATGTAACTCCTGAGGCTACAATCAAAGCTTGTAATAGAATGGCAAGCGGTATATCTGAAGCAATAAGGTTCCATAGTCTTCAGATTACACCAAGAGCGATGCTTTCTAGAGGAGTATCAGGTATAAGAAATCAGACACTAATTATTAACTTACCAGGTAGCCCCAAGGCTGTAAAAGAGTCTCTTGATTATATCTTAGAAAGTGTCCACCATGGACTAGAAGTTTTATTAGGAGAATCTACGGAGTGTGCAAGAAAATAAAAAAAAATTGTCGGGAAATAACAAATTTATTTGCTGACAATTTCTTTTTTTATTTTTTTGATTTATTCTTTTCTGTTAATTTTGCAAAGAAAATACCAGCTTCAAATAATAATACCATTGGTACAGCTAAAAAAGTTTGCGATATTACGTCTGGTGGTGTAAGTATTGCAGCTATTATAAATATTAATAAAACAGCTATTTTTTTATTTTTTTGTAGGGTATTAGCACTTACTAACCCCAAATTCACCACAATAACCATCAAAATAGGCATTTCAAATACAAGACCAAAAGATAAAACAAAGGTAGTAGCAAAAGATAAGTAGTTTCTGAAGCTTATCATTGCTTTAATTTGATCTATTTGAAAGCCTGCAAAAAAGCTAATGGTCATAGGTAAAACATATATATAAGCAAATAATGCACCTAAGATAAAAAGTATCCCACCTAGAAAAAGTGACCTAATAATTAACTTTCTTTCGCTATGAATTAAACCCGGCTTTATAAATAACCAAATATTATATAGGATAACAGGAAGAGAGAAACCAATACCCCCTATTATCGAGATCTTAATATAGGACATAAAAAGCTCAGCTGGCTCAATAAATACAAAATTAACTTCAGGAGCCTTACTAATCATATCGTTTACTAGTCTCTCAGAAAAATTATAAGATAATATAGAGAAAAGGATTAAACAAATAGCACTGGATATAATCCTTTTCCTTAATTCTGAAAGATGTTCCACTATGGTTAGTTTTTTATTTTCTATTTCCATATTATCATCCTTCATTATACCTCTTTTTTACTATCATCAAAGGAATTATTGATATCATCTACAATATCTTTAGATGAATTTTTAAATTGTTTTATTGCTTCCCCCATAGATCTTCCAAGTTCAGGTAATTTCGCAGGTCCAAAGATTACTAAAGCAATCATAAAAATTAATATCAATTCTCCCATTCCTATTTTAGCAAGTCCCATTATACAACTCCTCCTTATTTAATAAGTGTTTGCTAGTTTCGATACTCTATAAGTACCATATTTACTACATTCTAATAGACCTTGATTATTTATTTTAAATGCCAGTATCGTTGTCTTTCTTATTCATCCCTGTCCTGAAGGACTTAATAGTTTGGCCCATTGTTTTGCCCAGTTCCGGAAGCTTAGAAGGACCAAATATTACCAAAACAATTGCCAATATAAGTATAAGTTCACCTATGCCAATTTTATGAATTCCAAACATTTCTATCACCCCTAATTTATTTACTTTGTTAGTAAGGAAAAAGTGTCTTGTATTTTATCTGATGTTACATTTAAAGTTATACACTGATCCTCTGTTTATTTGTGTACACCAGGGGATTTTCAGATAGAATCCTTGAAACAATAGATACACCATAGTGATTTGCTAGATTTATACCCATGTCGCTAGGATATTTCAAAGATGATACAACAGGAATTTGAACAACAGCGGATTTTAAGAGCATATCTAAGGATATCCTGCCAGTTGTAGAGATGATAGCATTAGAAAAGTTTAAACCCTCCTTTGCAAACGCTCCGACAGCTTTATCAACCGCACAATGTCTGCCGATATCTTCTCTGACAAAATATTTACCGCTATTAGTTTCTGCCACTATAGCGCCGTGCACACCACCAGTTGTATTATATATAATTGCCTCTTTTTCCAAGAGTTTTGCAAACTCAATGATCTTAGTCAGCTTAATAGAAAAATCACTACGAATTTTAGGAACCTTATATATATTGTCATTAAACTTGTCCACAGAAGATGTACCACTAAGGACAAATTCAGGTACACTATAAAGCTTGTTAGATACAGGGCCGTCAGTTATAACAAAGATTTGATATGTATCTACATCTACTTTAATGTTACTTATATTAGATATATCTTTTACTAGCCCACGAGTCAATAAATGACCTATAGCCATATCCTCTAAATCAAAAGGTGTACACATAAAAGTAGTAAGTATTTTATCATTAACCCACAATTCAACAGGCATTTCAACAGCAGAATATAATTCGTTCTTCTTCAATTAATCACCACCTTACTTATATCCATATTTGAATTATAATATAAAAACAAAAAGATTGCAAATACTTTATCAAACTATTAGTATAAGGAGTCATAAAGAGGGGATCATGAGATGAAGCCAAATAAAATAAGGGCTCAATGGCCCTTATTTATATAATAAATCTCTCTACCTCAGAATTAAGTTCTTCTGCAATATGTGCAAGTTCTTCACTTGAATTTGAGATTTCTAGCATAGCAGCTGTTTGTTCTTCTACAGATGCAGAGGCCTCTTGGCTTCCTGCAGCATTTTCTTCTGATATTGCTGAAAGATTTTCTATTATTTTAGTCATTTTTTCTTTCTGAAGACCCATTTCCCTACTGGATGTATTTACAGTATCTATAGCTTTTTTCATTTCTTCTATAGATTCAGCAATTCCATCAAATTTATTGCTAGTCATACTTACGCTTGTATTTTGGGAATTCCCGATTTTTTCAACCTCATCCATGATTTTTACAGCCATGGATGTTTTATCTGTAAGATCTCTAATGATGATGCCAATTTCTTCAGTAAACTTATTGGATTGTTCCGCTAGTTTTCTAATTTCATCTGCAACAACAGCAAATCCCTTGCCTGACTCTCCTGCTCTAGCAGCCTCTATAGCAGCATTTAAAGCTAGAAGATTAGTTTGCTCAGCAATACTTTTTATCATATCACTAGCTGTAACTATACGATTGGCACTTTGGTTTGTATTATTGATAACTTCTTTAATTTGTTTAGAGGATTGATTACTTAAACTGGTCTTTTCTACCAACTCCTCAATTAGTTCAGCACCTTCATTTTTAAGTTGGTTCACCTTTTCTGTTGAATTATTTAATTCTTCTATGTATTTAATATTGTGAACAACTGCATTTCCCAACTCCACAACTGAATCAAAGCCTTGCTCTGTCTCTCTGGCTTGCTCACTGGCCCCCCTAGCGATACCTTCGATAGCTCTAGATACTTCTTCAGCAGCTAAAGTAGATTGGTGAGTAGTCGCTGTTAGTTCTTCAGAGTGGGCAGCTACCATTTCGGACTTTTGTAATACGCCTTTTATAATATTCCTTACAGAGTTTTGCATGATATCAACGGACTTGGATATTTCACCAAATTCATCTTCTTTACTTATTAAATCTTTTGGTACTGTTTTGCTAAAATCTCCTGATGCCATAAAATTCATCAGTTCTTTTAATTTATTTGTAGTTTTAATTGCATAATTAGATGTAGAGAACAATATAATGCCTATTAGTAAAAGTCCTACGAATCCAGTAACCCATATAATTATTTGGTTGTTATGAATAGCCGATTGTATATTCTCCATAGAAAAACCAATATTTAGTGCTCCTATAAGTTCACCATCTACAAAAACTGGATATGCTAAATCATAAACTGGAGTCCTTTCTAGCCCAAATATATACTCTGACGCATATGGAATACCATCAACAATTGCTGTAAGAGTTCCAATATCTTGAGATAGGTCCAAACCTACGGTGCTTTCAATATTATGGGCAGCAATTTTTAAATCTGTACCAGCAAAAGATGCATACATAATCCCTTCAATAGAACCTAGTTCACTCATAAGGGTCTGATAACTAAATTCCTCGGCTAAGGCATGGACTTGATCAGCATTTATTCCAATCTGTATCCAAGTGCCATCAGGATTTTTAATAGTTCCAAATTTATAAAAAGAGCCTGTGATATCTTCATACCTAATGTCTTCCATTAATTCATTTTCGCTACTTCTGAAAAAGTCATATAAGATATGGTCTTCACTGGGTAACCACCCAACAAAATCTGGAATATTTGCATATATAGTAACTCCATCAGTGTTATAATAATGAATTTGCTCAACACCTAAATCCCTTGCTAACTGGGTTATTCTTTCGCTACTTAACTCCTCTTGATCCTCAAAGACAAACCTAGCCGCAGTTCTGATATCATCTTCAGCAATCGTATTAATAATTTTTAAAGATTTAGAGTTGCCTGCCATTCTAGCTGCAAATTCCTGGGACACAAACTCTCCGTTTGAACTCATTTCATTCAGTAGGCTTTTCTTTGTATTTAAAGTTGAAACTAGTCCAATGGCAGCTATAATCAATGTGACTAAAACTATAGGTATGATTAATAACCGAATTTTAATAGAATTTTTATTAAAAGTTTTTTTCCTAAGCCTAAACTTATCTGAAACTTTGGCCCCTTTAAAAGACTTAAATTTTTCTTTTAGTTTAAACTTATTACCAGATTCTAACTTCTTCATAGATTTAAGCTTCATGTATTTAGTCTCCTTATAATAAGATTTAAATATATTAAGTGATTTACCAAATTTTGGCCCACTTAATATATATCGGCAAATATATAACAATCTTTAGTAAAACTTTAGATTTAAGCCATTAAAGATTAATTTCTTAATATAAAGATTGATCAAAACACTTTTTACTTATTAGAATTTATATCATTTAGATATCTATAGATTGTAGCTTCAGAGCTGTGAAGTAGTTTGGCAACATAGGATACTGCGCCTTTAAGCATAAATATACCTTTATCGTCTAAAATCCTAACTATTTCAATTCTTTCGCTTTTATTTAATCGTTCAACAGGCACAGAGCTATTTTTTAAAACCCTATCAATAGCAGCATCTGCCACTTCTTCCATAGTAGCACCAATTGTATCCGACTCATCAGAGAATTTAATATCTTCAAGTTTCTCAAAATTAATCTTTTCAATTACTTCGTCAGGATGTATTAAAGACATTAATTGAGCAGTAAGATCCTTAAAGTGAGTATCATCAAAGTTGATACACAATAGTCCTATTAAATTATTATTAGCATCTTTTATATAAAGAGTAGAGGAGCGAAATATTTTATTATTTTTAGAAACACTATTATAATTGGCCTTATAATTAATATTCTCATATTCTTTAGAAACTATGGATTTTAGAATAGATTCAGTAAGAGGAGCACCTACACTTCGGCCGCCGACGTGTCCATTTGCTATGGCAATAATATTTCTATCTTCCCTTCTTAAGTCATAAAGAACAATTTCATAACTTGGTCCAAGAGTAAGTCCTAAAAGTTCAACAATTTCTATGTAATATAACATTATATCCTTTTCCATGTGACCTCCTATAAATACGATAGTGAATATATTATATTCTAATAATAAATTATTATCAATATAACAAATTATAAAAAATACCTTCATATTAATAATTTATTCTCAATAATTGATAAAAATATAGACAAATAGGGGAAAAACAATAAATTTCTAATAAATTTAATTACATATTGCATATATATTCTCAATATGGTATTCTATATATAGAAAAACGATTTCATATAATATAAAGGGAGGAATTTATATGGCTATTAAGTATATTCCAGAACCATTTAGAATAAAAATGGTAGAACCAATCAAAATGTTGACTCTTGAAGAAAGAGAACAAAGAATTAAAGAGGCTAATTATAATCTTTTTAGTTTAAGAGGGGAAGACGTTTACATTGACTTGTTAACTGATAGTGGTACAAATGCTATGAGTGATAAACAATGGGCAGGTGTAATGATAGGTGACGAAGCATATGCAGGTGGTAGAAGTTACTTTAAATTGGTAGAAGCAGGTCAAGAAATATTTGGTTATGAATATATACAACCTGTTCACCAAGGACGTGCTGCTGAGAAGGTATTATTCGGTTTATTAATGGGACCTGGAAAGTATTCCATATCTAATATGCACTTTGACACTACTAGAGCTCATGTTGAGATTGCAGGAGCTAGGGCAATTGACTGTGTAGTAGAAGAAGCAGGAGATCCTACTTTAAGAACACCATTTAAAGGAAATATGGACGTTGAAAAATTAGAAAGATTGATCAATGAATACGGAAAAGAAAATGTTGCCTTAGTAGTTATGACAATAACAAATAACTCCGCAGGTGGACAACCAGTGTCCATCCAAAATATGCGTGATGTATCTGCTATATGTAAAAAATATGGTATTAAATTAAATATTGATGCTGCTAGATATGCAGAAAATGCATATTTCATCAAACAAAGAGAAGAAGAATTTAAAGATGCATCTATTAAAGATATTATAAAAGAAATGTTCAGTTATGCTGATATGTTTACTATGAGTGCTAAGAAAGATACTATTGTAAATATGGGCGGACTTTTTGGAATTAAAAATGATAAAGAATTATTCCAAAAAGCAAAAGGAAACACCATATCATTTGAAGGATTCACGACTTATGGCGGACTTTCAGGTAGAGACCTTGAAGCATTAGCAATAGGACTGTACGAAGGACTTGATGAAGACTATCTAAGATATAGAATTGGACAAATGGAGTATCTAGCTGCTAGATTAGATGATGCTGGTATAGCATATCAATCACCAGTTGGTGGTCATGGAGTATTCGTAGATGCAAAGGCTATGTTCCCACATATTCCTTACAATGAATTCCCAGGTCAAGCATTAGCTATTGAACTTTATAAAGAAGCTGGAATTAGAACTTGTGATATCGGTTCATATATGTTAGGAAATGATCCTGATACAGGTGAACAACTTCATGCAGACTTTGAGTTTACTAGGCTTGCAATTCCAAGAAGAGTGTATACACAAGCACATATAGATATAATGGCAGATGCATTGATAGCTATAAAAGAAAGAGCATCAGAAGTTAAAGGATATAGAATTACTTGGGAGCCACCAGTACTTCGTCACTTCCAAGCAAGCCTAGAACCACTAAAATAAATAATTTAAATGATTCAATTAATTATGTCCTTGTAGGGTATAATCCCTTCAAGGACATAATTATAAAACAGCTATGTAAATTCAACTCAAATACTTTGACTCAATTAATTTACCCTAGAGTTGTAATCTATTTTTATTTATTAAGGCCTTATTATGGTAAGTGCTAAAAAGTTATCTGCTTTATAAATTAAAAAAGAGGTGAAATTATGAGTAATGACAAGAATCAAGTTAGTATCAATGACGTAGGAAGAGATGGCTTCAAAGATCGTTGGGGATTTATCTTAGCATGTGTTGGATCCTCTGTAGGAATGGGTAATATTTGGCTCTTCCCTACTAGAGTATCTCTTTATGGCGGTGGGACTTTTATATTACCTTATATTTTCTTTGTACTATTGATTGGATATACTGGAGTATTTGGGGAAATGGGATTAGGTCGTGCTAATAAGAGTGGACCTATTGGTGCCTTTGCAAATGCAATGAAATCTAGAGGGAAAAGCGAAAACTCAGGGCGAGCTTTAGGATTTATACCTACTATTGCAAGTTTATTACTAGCAATTGGTTATACAGTAGTTGTAAGTTGGATTTTAAAGTATACTGTAGGAACTCTTACAGGAGCTACATTAGCACCAACATCAATGGATGAATTTGGAGCTAATTTTGGAGGGATGGCGTCTGCTTATGGTAATACTTTATGGGTTATAATTACCATAGTACTTTGTTTTGTAATAATGAATGCTGGGATATCAAATGGTATTGAAAAAGTCAATAAAGTTATGATGCCGATATTTTATTTATTATTTATAGGCTTAGCAATATATATTGCTACTTTACCAGGAGCTTCAGATGGTTATAAATATATATTTTCATTTGATCCAAAAGGGTTATTAGATCCGTTGATTTGGATTTTTGCATTAGGGCAAGCATTTTTCTCCTTATCATTAGGAGGAAGTGGTACAGTAATTTATGGTTCTTATTTAGCAGATGATGAAGATATATTAAGTAGTGCAAGAATTGTTTCTTTTTTTGATACATGTGCAGCTATGTTAGCAGCATTTGTAATCATACCAGCTATGGCGACAACAGGTAGCCAATTATCCGATGGTGGTCCAGGACTTCTATTTATTCATCTTCCGAACCTATTTAAGAATATGCCAGGTGGATCTATAGTTGCAATAGTATTCTTCGTTGCAGTTGCATTTGCATCTATTACATCCATAGTAAATCTGTATGAAACATCCATTGCAGCTTTACAAGATGAATTTAAATTCTCTAGAACAAAATCTGCTATTATGATAGGTGTTTTAGGATTAGTTGTTAGTTTGATGATTCAAGGTATTGTAGGAGAATGGATGGATATCGTTTCAATTTATATAAATCCAATAGGTGCTGTTTTAGCGGCAATAATGTTCTATTGGGTATTTAAACCTGAATTTGCAAGAAATGAGATCCAAAAAGGTAGAAGCGCATCAATAGGTGGATGGTTTGAACCTATGACTAAATATATATTTGTAGTTGTAACAATCGTAGTTTATATTGCAGGAGTAGCTTTAGGAGGAATCGGTTAGAAAGAATAAAATGGACGCAAAATTTTGTTCATTCCTAATTTAATTTAGCATATAATCAAAGACCACTGAAAATGTTAATTTCGGTGGTCTTTATTTCCTGTGTTTACAACAATGTAACTTTTTTGTAAATCCTGTGTAACTATTTAGACATAGAGATTTGGTATATTTAGTATAGAGATAATGAAAGGAAGGGATGAGATGAATATTAATATTAAATTGAAAAATAAAAAAGTACTGACCTATTTTTTGGCTTTAACATTAGTTGCCAGTCCTATAATGACATATGCAGAAGCTAATATTGAAGTAAGACCAATAAGTGCGGAAATAGATGCAGCTGTACCAATAAGTGCAGAGGTGACTCCTGTCAGTGAAGAAGAAACGCCAAACTACATTGAATTCCATGGTAAAATTACCAACGTCAATTCAGGAGAGGGTAGATTTTCAATATTAGCCGAAAATGACTTGGAAAATGCCCTGGATAAATTAGTTTCACATTTATCTGATGATGTAGTTATACTAGATGAAGAGACGATGGACTCTATTTCCATGGAAAACCTAGTAGAAGGCATGGAAGTCTCCATTTACTATGAAAAAGATACCATGATGATGTTAAGCTATCCACCACAACTTAGTCCAGATGTTGTAATAGTAAGAAGTGATGATGTTGATTTAAATATAAAAATTGATAAATTTGGTAAAGAATTAGTTAGTGATGATAATAGTCTAAAACTAAACCTAAATGATGAGGTAGAATTAGAAGACCTTAAAGGAAATAAAATAGAAAAAGAAGATTTGGCAAATAAAGATTTAATAGTTTTCTATGGCGCGTCCACTAGGAGTATACCAGCTCAAACAACTCCAAAAAAAGTTATAGCAATTAAAAACCATGAAGTAAAAACATTACATTATTTTAATTTAAATGGTACTAGGATAAACCTTGGCAATATAATGTATAAGACGGATGATGGAGAGTTGATGATTCCCCTTAGAGAAATAACAGAAGTGCTAGATTTTAATGTAGGTTGGGATCAAGAAACTAAATCAGTAAAAATAGAAAAGGATGATTATACTGCTAGTCTAACTATAGGCAAGAGTGAATATCAATATTATGATATGATAATAGATTTAGAAGTAGCTCCTGAGCTTATAGAATCCACAACATATGTACCAGTATCCTTTATACAAAATATATTAGTAGCAGGTACACAAGTAACCATGGATGGAGTGCTGGAAATAACTAAATATTAAAAGTGTAAATACGGCAAGGGGAAAGAAGAGTTCCTTGCCGTATTTTTATGTGACAAATTTGGGACAGAGGGTCAGGACTTCTGTCCCGTTTCTAATAAGGCGGGTGGACAGGGACATTTGTCTGCCCGATTTTGGGAATTCATTACATTTGTTACTATTATCAATATTATTTCCCTGATATTATGATATTAAATTAGGTATCATAGTAAATAGGAGGTAAAATTTATGCTAATTGCACATATAAGTAATGGGGTTAAGCGTTATGGAACCCATTTATCTTTAGATAATGTAGATTTAGATATATACCAAGGGGAAATCCTAGGATTACTAGGGCCAAATGGGGCAGGTAAGACTACTTTAATTCACTCACTAGTAGGACTATTAAAAATAGACTCTGGAGTAATCGAAGTATTTGGAAAGGACCAAAAAAAGAACTTACTTGAAATAAAAAAGCAGATAGGACTTGTCACTCAGGAGGTTTCAATATTTTGGGATCTTACAGCAAGGGAGAATCTAGAATTCTTTGGCGGAATTTATGGACTAAGGGGAGAAGTCTTAAAACAAAGAGTAGATGAAGTTCTTGAAATTGTTGGTTTATCAGAATATGCTAGGAAACTGCCTACCAAGTTCTCTGGAGGTATGCAAAGAAGGTTAAATATAGCCTGTGCCCTTGTTCATAAACCTAAGTTTTTAATTTTAGATGAACCAACAGTGGGAATTGATCCCCAGTCCCGTAGCTATATTCTAGAGACAATTAAAAAATTAAATAGTGAAGGAACAACGGTACTTTATACCACCCACTATATAGAAGAGGTTCAATCCATAGCCAGCCGTGTAGCTATTATGGATCAAGGACATATTATTGCAAGAGGCACCATTGATGAGCTTGTAAGAAAGATTCAATATGAAGAGAAAATCAATCTAGAAGTAATTGACCCTACAAAAGATCTCATATCCAAGATAGAAAAAATCCATGGTGTAAAGCAAGTAGTAGGCAAAGAAAATATCATACAAATTATTTCCTCTGTGGAATCAGGAAATCTTGATAGAATCTTAAATATTGCTAGGGAATCTGGAGGGGTAAAGTCCGTTAACACAGAAAAACCTAGTCTTGAAGATGTATTCTTAACACTTACAGGCAGAAAATTGCGGGATGGAGGTGAGGATTCCTATGATTCTTAGAACTAGCTACTTTATGATTAAGAGAATGTTAAGAGGTTATATCACTTTAGCCATATTAATGCTTACCCCATTGGCTCTAATCACTGTATTGGGAATGGTAGCAGGGAATGGCCTAGACACATCTGGCATACCAACAATTGGTGGAATAGCTATCACCATGATTTTGGCTTTTCAACTTTATGGTGGCTATAATACACTGGTATATATAGGGGAGGATTTAATTAATATTAACAAATGGAGAATGCATTCTCTGCCCTATGGAGTACATTTACATGCTTTTTCAATTATACTGGCTGCTACATTTTTTAGCACACTACAAGGTTTTGTTTTAATTTTATTTACTCAATTTGTATATGGTGTAGATTGGGGTAACATATGGTTGGTACTTTTGGTATTATTGTTGATATCCATATTAACACAGCTACTATATTTTAATTTTGCCATATTTTCAAAGGACTTTAAAACTGCTGATCGATATTGTGTAGCCTATGGTCTAATATCTTTAGTCTTAGGCGAAGTATGGTTTCAGCTACCTGATATTGGAATTCTCAACTTTATGTCAACTTATGGGAACCCTTTTTCATTGGGCCGAAATGCAGTTTATACTTTTATAACAGGAGACAATCTAAATAGAGCCCTTATAAGCATGGGAATTTTACTTGCTGCTTCCATAGTAGTGGGAATTGTATCCATATTTACTGGTAGGAGGAAATTGGCATGACAGTATTTAACTTTGTTTTCAAACGTTATTTTAAAAGGCCTTCTAGTATATTTTTTTTACTAATACTGCCAATAGCCCTTGTATTTTTACCCATGGGAGAGTGGCCACCTATTCCACTGGGGTTTCAATATTATGGGATACTACTGTTATTTATTTCTGTTAAATTAACCAGTATCATTATGATAGATCGGGAGAATAAAGTCCTCCTAAGGATTGGGGTGGCACCAATTACCCATTTCCAGTATCTGCTTGAAAATTTATTAGCCTATGGAATAATATTGATAGGTTTAAATATGATAGTGGTAATTATGGGGTCTATAGTTTATCGAGAAAGCTTTAATTATTATCTATTATTATTCATTATATATTCTTTTTTCTCTATGACCGCTTTGGGATTTTCCTTAGCTTGGTATTCTTTATTTCAAAATAAAGATACAGCCACAAGTATTTTAAGTGGCGTGATTATGCTAATGGCCATGGTAGGAGGGGTATTGTGGCCAATTCAAATTATGCCAGTTATTTTACAACGACTAGCTATGCTACTGCCCACCTATTGGCTGGGTCAGTCCATAACATTCCTTGCATTTAGAGCACCCATATCTGAACAAATAATTCCTTTAACAATGATGCTAATATTTAGTATACTATTTTTAATAGTAGGTAGTAGGCGGAAAATCATATAAATATTAAGCTGTAAAGGATGATTTTATGAATCGTTATGATAGTAAATCTTTACAATGGACAAATAAAAATGCCATAAACTTTGGTAGAATACTTGGATTACTTCTATTATGCCTGCTATGGATTAGAGACAATGGCAGCCAGATAGGAGTAATCCTTTTGCTGTTTTTGATTACCATGACAGTATGTCGTTGGCGTTTTAATTTACCGCCATGGACTTTATTAATAGATCAGATAGTCTGCTTGGCTATGATACCCTTTTGGGCAAATGCTAGCTTTGCTGTTGCCATGCCAATATTTGAGGCCGTGGCAATAGGTAAAATAATTTTTAGTTTGCCAGTATTGGCCCTTATTCTTATAAATAATCAAATGTCCTTTCCCTTAGTTGTGGTTTTTATCCAAGCTGGATTTATAGGCTGGGTCATAAGAAGCTGGTCTTTGGAAACCAATAAATATCAAAAGGAGTTAAACCAACAAAGACGGGAAAGATATGAGCAGGAAGAGTTAAAGAGGGAACTATTATCTGCCAATATTAAAGTAGCTAGAATGTCCGAGCTATCTGAACGAAATAGAATAGCTCAGGAACTCCATGATAGTGTAGGTCATGAACTGACAGGTGCAGTATTGGCCTTACAAGCATTTGAAAAGTTGTGGCATGAGGAAGACCCACTTGCCAAGGATATGTTTTTAAAAGTACAAGAGAGACTGTCTAATAGTGCCCTTATCCTAAGAGAAACGGTCCATAATATAAAACCTATTAATGGAGCTGGGGTGGATAGATTAAAAGAAATAAGTGATGGTTTTACAGACTGTCCTTTAAATTTCAAAATTTATGGAGATACATCCTTGATTCCCGTGTATTTGTGGAGCATATTGGAACCTTGTTTAAAGGAAGCTTTGACCAATATAATGCGTCATGCTAAAGCCACTAAAGTAGAGATTGAATTGGATGTGAATCCTCATTTAGTACGTTTATCCGTATATAACGACGGGGTGGAGGATATAAGTAGTACTATGGGGATGGGAATGGGTCTGAGAAATATTAGACAGCGGGCCAAAGCTATAGGGGGAAATATATCTTCAGATATGACCCATGGATTTAGACTAGTTTGTGTACTTCCTATATTGGATAATCACTAGAAAAGGAAAGGGGTTTGATGATATGAAAATCTTAATCGTAGATGATGATTCCTTAGTATGCCAAAGTCTTCAGATTCTTCTTTCTAGGGAGGAGGATATGGAAGCCGTAGGCATAGCAAATAATGGGGAAGAAGCAATAGAATTTTGTAAAAACAATTTACCGGATATTATACTAATGGATATTCAGATGCCTATCATGGACGGAATACAGGCCACAAGGCTAATAAAGAAGGAATGGAGCCAAGTGAGAATAATGATGCTAACAACCTTTCAAGATGAGAAAAATATCCGTTTAGCTATATTAGCAGGGGCAGAAGGCTACTTAATTAAGTCAACAGAAGCCTCCAACATGGCCCAACAATTGCGGACTATATTCTCTGGCACTACTGTTTTAGATACAAATGTGCTTAAAAAATTAACCCAACCTGAAAAGGATGAACTTCATCAGCTTACCCCAAGGGAAAAGGAAGTTACTGAACTGGTAGCCCAAGGTCTATCCAATCGTGAAATAGCCGACCAGTTATTTATCGCCGAGGGAACGGTACGAAATACACTGTCCATTATTTTAGACAAGCTAGAAATGAGGGACCGCACCCAGCTAGCCATTTATTATTGGAGAAACTCCTAGCGGAGACAGAGGGTCAGGACGTCAGTACTTCTGTCCCACTTTATTTTTTTATTTCAACTTATTAATCACATAAATAAATTCATAAAAGTCTTATAAATTATTCTCTATAACTTGCTTAAGTATATCTAAGTTGAGTTTTTGATAATTGTGAACAGCTATATTTCTAAATCCAATCATGCCTTTTAATCTTTATCATAAGTAAATATAATGTGGTAGTTAATTGTACATCGCCTTATACTTTGATATAATATTATTTAATTGGAAAAAGGAGGATGACCCTGATGATACTTATATTTGCAGTGGATAATAATTGGAACATCGGATTTGGTGGTAAGATGTTGGCGGATTTACCTGAGGATTTAAAAAGATTTCGAGAAATAACAGAGGGAAATATAGTAATCATGGGTAGAAAAACCTTGGAAGCAATTCCAGGACAAAATCCATTACCCAATAGAATCAATATATTGGTTACAAGAAAGGACAAATTTGATAACAAAGGATTTCATATTATAAATGATTTAGATAATTTACTACCACTTTTAAAAGAAATCAACCCAGACAATGAGATGGAAGTGTTTGTAACAGGTGGAGAAACCATAGTAAGGCAGCTGATGCCTTATTGTACCAAGGCCTATATCACAAAGATAGATAAATCCTTTGAAGAAACGGACACATGTATACCAAACTTGGATTTAGATAGTAATTGGAAAATTTTAAATGAATCGGAAGTTTACAGTCAAGGTGATTTAAACTATAAATATGTAGATTATATAAGGGTGTAATAAAAGGGGGATTGATTATATGACGATGGAATCAATAATAAGTATTAAGGGTTTAAGAAAGTCATACGGGACCAAAGAGGTTCTAAAGGGCATCAATATAGAAGTAAATAGGGGAGAAGTCATAGGCTATATAGGTGCCAATGGAGCGGGGAAAAGTACCACTGTAAAGATCATGCTAGGTTTGGTTACGGATTTTGAAGGTGAAATCAATATATTAGGTCAGGATATTAGAAGTGGAGATATCTCTTACAAAAGTAAAATTGGATATGTACCTGAAACAGCAGAAATATATGAGAACCTCACTGCTAAAGAATATCTTACATTTATAGGTGAACTATATGGTATGGACTATACACAAGTAGACGAAAAGGCTATGAAACTTATGGACTTATTTGGAATAGGAGATGTATATAATTCAAGAATCAGCTCGTTTTCTAAAGGAATGAAGCAAAAAACCCTGATAATTTCAGCACTGATCAACGATCCCGATATACTATTTTTAGATGAGCCACTAACAGGTATCGATGCCAATAGCGTCATGGTATTTAAAGAAGTACTAGAACGGTTAGCCAAAGAAGGAAAGACAATCTTCTATTCATCCCATATTATGGAGGTTGTAGAAAAGTTGAGTAGCAGGATCATACTTTTAAATGATGGGCAAATAGTTGCCGATGGCAATATAGATGAACTAAAGAACACATCAATGGCAAGCTCCCTGGAAAATATATTTAACCAATTAACAGGATTTAATGATCATGAGGATATAGCCGAGAAAATAGTAGCCGTAATAAAAGGGGTGGAGTAGATGAAGGACTACTCTATTTTAAGATCCCTAGATCTATTTAAAGGATTATTTACAAAAATGGATATAGATTATCCTGCAATGAGAAAGATACTCCAAGTAAAGCTAACCTTAGATAGTAGAAGAGTCAGCACAGTAATGCAAAATAATACCAATCAAAAAGATAAGGATAAAGATAAAAATAACTTCCTTAAATCCCTTACTATATATTTTATAATGGGCCTTGTAATGGTGGCATTGGTGCTATTTGGAAATAACTACTTTTACCAAATGACTTTAGTCTTTGGTATGTTTATGTTCTTTATGATGACAACTTTGATTTCAGATTATAGCTCTGTATTGCTGGACTTAAGGGATAAAGAGATTCTCCTATCCAAGCCAATAAATAGTAGAACCCTAAACATGGCTAAGGTATTACATATAATCATATATACATCCATGATTACAATGGCAATGATAGGTCCATCCCTTATTGTGGGAGGAATTGAAAATGGAATTTTATTCTTTCTTATATATCTAATCGAAATTATATTACTAAATCTATTTTTAATAGTACTTACAGGGCTTATGTATCTATTGATACTGAGATTTTTTGATGGGGAGAAGCTTAGGGATATCATAAATTATGTTCAAATAATACTTACAATCACCATATCAGTAGGATACCAATTAATAGGTAGAGTATTTGATATAGTTGATTTAGAAAGTATCGTACTAATAGATAAATGGTGGTCATTTATTCTGCCACCAATATGGTTCGCAGCGCCTTTTGAATTTTTTATCAATAATAATCAATCAACAAGTGTAATCATATATTCTCTAATGGCTGTAATAGTACCTATAGCATCTATTATGGTATACATTAAAACAATGCCTATATTTGAAAGTAATTTACAAAAATTATCAGGGGTTGGTGGAAAAGCAAAAAATAATGAAAAACTAAGTAACAAGGTTGGCAATATTATCTGTAGAACGAAAGAAGAAAGGACATTTTACAGGTTTACGACCAATATGATAAGAAATGAAAGAGAGTTCAAACTCAGAGTGTATCCTAGTTTAGGATTTAGCATAGCATTTCCATTAATAATGCTATTTAACTCAGCGAGAGGAAGTACCTTAGCCCAAGTAATAAATACGAAGGCCTATTTTAATATATATTTTGCCGCCTTTTTCTTACCTGGAGTCCTACAATTTATAGGAAACTCAGGAAATTATAAAGGGGCATGGATATATGAAGTAATGCCTATTAAAAATTATGAACCTATATTTAAAGGAGCAATAAAGTCTGTATTTATCAATTTATTTGCACCAATAATTTTAGTAGTTAGTATCATATTTTTAATTATATTTAAATTTACAATCATAGATCAGCTAATCGTAGTTTACTTTAATCTAATTCTAGGAACATTTATTGTCTTTAAGTTATTTAAAAAGGATTTGCCTTTTTCAAGAGCATTTGAAACAATTGAAAAAAGAAATGGATTTTTAGAGATTTTATTATCTACAGCTGGCATAGGTTTATTAATTCTGTTACATTATTTTTCAATGAGAATTAAATATGGTCTATATATTTATTTAGTTTTACAATTAATTTTAATTGGAATATCTTTGAAATATTTATTCAAAGTTCAGCCAGAGGCTTAAAAATAAGCCCTACAACAATAATTAAAAATAATTCACAATCTTGCACTATATATTGGTATTTGATAAAATAGAATACAATATATAGTGTTTTATTAGGAGGAAATATACAAAATGTTGATAAAAATTAGAAAAAGGGATGGCAGAGAAGTACCATTTAATATAGAGAAAATTGCCAATGCTATCTTTATGGCTGCACAAGCAGCAGGTGGGCAGGATTATAAAACTTCCATGGATTTAGCAGAAAAAGTTGCAACTCTATCCAATGAAAAATTTGAAAGGACCCTACCAGGTGTTGAAGATATTCAAGACATTGTAGAGAAGGTACTAATAGAAGCGGGTCATGCTAAAACAGCAAAAGAATATATAATCTATAGAGCAGAAAGAAGTAGAGCTAGGGAAATGGATACAAGACTTATGAAGGTATTTGAAGATTTAACCTTCAAAGATGCCAAGGATGTAGATATCAAAAGAGAAAATGCCAACATAGACGGAGATACAGCTATGGGAACTATGCTAAAATATGGTTCTGAAGGGGCTAAGGCATTTTATGATCTATTTGTATTAAATCCTGATCATTCAGCAGCTCATAAGGCAGGAGATATACATATTCATGATTTAGATTTTTTGACATTAACTACAACTTGTTGTCAAATTGATATCGTAGAATTATTTAAAAATGGATTTTCTACAGGCCATGGATTTTTAAGAGAGCCAAAGAATATAGCTTCATACTCATCCTTAGCATGTATAGCTATTCAATCTAACCAAAATGATCAACATGGTGGACAAAGTATACCAAATTTTGACTATGGAATGGCTATAGGAGTAAGAAAAACATATATCAAGGATTATAGATTGAATCTAAAGAAAGGAATAGAGCTGTTATTATCTAATTTGGATTTAAATGAAAACATAGATTATATCTTTGATATCCTAGAAAAAGAATACAAACTAGTTCCTTCAATGGCTGATAACGATGATTATTTAAAGAAAGAAGGAGAGTATCTATTAGAAATATTAAATGATGAAGCTGTAGTTAAAAAAATACAAGACTTCGCACTTAAAAATGCATACAAAGATACGGATAATAAGACTTTCCAAGCAATGGAAGCATTTATTCATAACTTAAATACAATGCATTCTAGAGCTGGAGCACAGATTCCTTTTAGCTCCATAAACTATGGTACAGACACATCAGTTGAAGGTCGAATGGTTATGAAAAATCTATTATTATCTACTGAAGAAGGACTAGGAAATGGTGAGACGCCGATATTCCCTATACAAATATTTAAAGTTAAAGAAGGAGTGAACTACAATAAAGAGGACCCAAACTATGACTTGTTTAGGCTAGCATGTAAAGTAAGTGCTAAAAGATTGTTCCCTAACTTCTCATTTATTGATGCTCCATATAACTTACAATACTATAAAGAGGGAAAACCTGAAACAGAAGTAGCATATATGGGATGTAGAACTAGAGTTATAGCCAATGTCCACGATACATCAAAAGAAATAGTAAATGGAAGAGGAAACCTAAGCTTTACAACGATTAATCTTCCTAGAATAGGCCTTAATAATAAGGGGGACCTAGTAGGTTTTTACAAAGAGTTAGATCATACTATAAATATAGTCATAGCACAATTATTAGAAAGATTTGAAATACAAGCCAGCAAAAAGGTGAAAAACTTCCCATTCCTTATGGGGCAAGGCATTTGGATAGATTCTGATAAATTAAACAACGAAGACGACATAAGAGAGGTACTAAAGCACGGAACATTATCAATGGGTTTCATAGGTTTAGCAGAATGTCTAAAAGCATTAATAGGATATCATCATGGAGAGTCGGAAGATGCACAGAAACTAGGCATCGAAATAGTAAACCATATGAGAAGGAGAATGGATGATATCTCCAAAGAATACAAGATGAATTTCACACTAATTGCAACACCTGCTGAAGGTACTGCAGGTAGATTTATTAAAATGGATAAAAACATCTATGGAGAAATTCCTGGAGTTACTGACAAAGAATATTATACCAATAGTTTCCACGTACCAGTATACTTTAAAACAACGGCATTTAAGAAAATTATGATAGAAGGACCATATCATGAACTGACAAATGCGGGACATATCACATATGTAGAACTTGATGGCGATCCTACGATGAATATAGATGCTTTCGAAAAGATTATCAGAGTAATGAAAGAATCAGGAGTAGGTTATGGTTCCATAAATCATCCTGTGGATAGAGACACTATTTGTGGATACACTGGAGTAATTGGAGAGACTTGTCCACAGTGTGGTAGAGAAGAAGGAGATATTCCATTTGAAAGAATCAGAAGAATCACTGGATATCTAGTAGGTACCTTAGATAGATTTAACGATGCAAAGAGGGCTGAAGAACATGATAGAGTCAAACATTTCTCAATCAATAGATAAATTAAGAATTTCAGGAATCGTAGATGAATCCATAGTAGATGGGCCAGGTATAAGACTTACTGTATTTACTCAAGGATGCAGTCACAACTGTACTGGTTGCCACAACCCAGGTACCCATGATTATAATGGAGGCGTAGAGATACAAATCAATGATATCATAAATATGATTGAGGAAAATCCTTTACTTGATGGAATTACCATCAGTGGGGGAGAGCCCTTTGATCAAGTAGGTCCATGTGCCAATCTAGCTAAGAAGGTTAAGAAGATGGGACTAAATGTAGTTGTTTACACAGGATATAATTATGAGTATCTATTAAAGAATGAAAAATACAAAGAATTATTATCAGAAACAGATATTTTAGTAGATGGTAAATTTGACATAAAAAAGATGGATTTGACAGTACCTTTTAAAGGTTCTACAAATCAAAGAATTATTGATTTAAATAAGGGAGCAATGGCCAGCTAATGTAGAGGGTCGATTCTATTATATTGTCATTCCCAGTGAAACGAGGAATCTTAGGGCTAAAAGGCAGATTCTTCGTCACAAGCTCCTCAGAATGACAAACAAAAACAATAAAGGCAGACTGTAGAAATTCACAGTCTGCCTTCATTTATATATAATGAACCCTATTCATTATTAATTAATATTATAATCCTAAATCTTAAAAATATCCTTGTATTAATTATACAATATAATATTAAATTAAAAGATACAAATTAGTTACAGTTGTAAGATTGGAGAAAGGTCTCAATTTTATAATTGTAACTATCAAATATTATTTATCTAAATTATTTTTATTAATCCTAATCTTTCCAATCACTTTAAAAACTACAAATAGGATAATCGCCAACAATATCAAAAAAGGTGCTATATAAATAAATCCGATCACCATATTTTGTAGTCCATTTTTAAATCCAAATAGAGAATCCTCCATGGCATTTTTAATCTTAGTGCCAAATCCTGTCTCCACAGTTTCTGTATTTCTTAGCTTTTCCACTTCTTGTAGATTGATCCTTATGGTAGAAAAATCTACTTTATCATCAATATTCATAAGGCTTGATTGGAGATTTTCTTTTTCGTATATGATATCACTTAGTTGATTTTCTAAGGCGATAATATCCTCTATTTTCTCAGCTTTTTCTAAAAGAGCCAGTATTCTCTCTTCCTTTGTGGTTACGACCTTTAGTCTAGATTCCGTATCCTGATACTGTTTACTTACATCTTCCTTGCTGGTGTTTTCAGAAATCATGTTTCCGATTCCATTCAACTCTGTTTTAAAGCTGCTTAGATCATCTTTAGCTACTCTTATTACATATGAGCCATATTTATAGCTTTTATTATTGTAATGTTGGTTATAGGATATATTGGAGTTTTCTATATAGGCTTTATATTTTTCTACAAGTTTCATAAGCTCATCTGTAGTTTGATCAAATTCAGTAGTTTCAAAATCTAAATAAATAGTTGTAATAACCTTTTCGGGTTCTAGCCCTGATTCTTCTGCTGCTACTATGTCATCACTCATAGGTGGGGCCATTTGGGATGAACCACCCTCAAATCCAGCATAGTCCCGAGCTATTTCACTACTCATATTAGATTGACTAGTGCTACATCCTATGGTGAAGGATAATATAAGAATCATACTTAAAGCTAAAATAAAGAATTTACTTGACCTTTTCACTTTAATCAACTCCTTTAGCTAATTATATAATATTGAAAGAAATATGTGGATACAAATTAGTTACAACTGTAAAGGGGTATAATGATTATTAGGAAAGAAAGTGGTACAATATATAAGAAAAGATAAGGAGGAGTAATTATGGATTTAGTTCAAATAGAAAAAGACGTAAAACAAGTTACAATGGAATTACTAGAAGCAGCAAAATTAGAAGAAGGCGAAGCAATAGTTATTGGTGGAAGTACCAGTGAGATCATTGGTGAACACTTAGGTTCATCTACTAATATGGAAGTTGCAGAAACAGTAGTAAATGCAATAGTGACCATACTAAAAGAAAATAAAATATATCCGGTTATCCAATCTTGTGAACATATCAATCGTGCTTTGGTAGTTGAAAAAGAATACGCTAAAAAACATAATTTAGAACCGGTAAATGTAGTTCCTATCCAATCAGCAGGTGGTGGATTTGCAACTGCAGCTATGGAATTATTAGATAACCCAGTAGTAGTAGAACATGTAGGAGTAAAGGCTGGGATCGATATAGGAGATGTGTTTATAGGTATGCATATTAAGGGAGTAGGAGTAGTTGTAAGAAGTGATATCAAAGAAATAGGTAAGGCCCATTTAAGTATGATTCGTACTAGAGCCAAACTTATAGGCGGCGACAGGTCCAAACATTTCTAGTAACTTAATAATTGAATTAATTTCATGATAATGGAAATAATATACCTAAATGAAATGGAGGGATAAATTTGAGAGTGCCTGATCATTTAGGTGTTATTCCAGATGGAAATAGACGTTGGGCTATTGACAAGGGTATGACCAAGGAAAAAGGATATGATAGTGGATTGAATCCAGGTTTGGAAGTCTTTAAGCTCTGTGAAGGTTTGGGTATAAAAGAGCTAACTTTCTATGGATTTACTGCAGATAACACAAAGCGGCCTAAAATTCAAAGATTGGCTTTTACAAAAGCCTGTATTGATGCAGTGGAACTATTAGCCAAAGAAAATGCAGATCTATTAGTCATAGGGAATACCAATTCCAACATGTTTCCCAAGGAGCTTATCCCATATACAGGAACTAGAAGGAGATTTGGAGATGGTGGAGTTAAAGTTAACTTCCTAGTAAACTATGATTGGAAATGGGATATTGGCAATATAATTAGTGAAGAAGGGGATATTAAAACCCCAATCAATTTATTAAAATCAAAGGATATATCAAGGGTAGACTTGATAATTAGATGGGGTGGTAGACGTAGACTAAGTGGTTTTCTGCCTTTACAAGCAGTCTACTCAGACTTTTATATCATAGAAGATTATTGGCCTGACTTTAGAAGAGAACATTTTAATGAAGCCATAAATTGGTATGATAAACAAGATATTACCCTTGGAGGATAAAAGTGTAGACTCTCGATAATGTATTATTGAGAGTTGATTTTTTATAAATTAGACAATATAATATGTTTGTGTTAATTAAGTGACAATCTAAAATTGGGGGAAAGAGGGATATAATGAAACTTAAAGTAAGTGCTAAATCTTTTTTAATTATAAATCTTGGTTTATTAATAACAGCCTTAGGAATGTATTTTTTCCTTATACCAGCTGAGTTAGCAGCAGGTGGGGTTACAGGATTAGCCATAATTATAAATAACTTATTACCACAAATTCCAGTGGGATTAATAATGATAATATTTAATATTGGATTATTTACTTTGGCCTTTATTGTAATTGGTAAGGAATTTGGAGGACTAACTATTTACAACAGTTTATTACTTTCTGCTTTAATATATATACTTGAGCTTGTAATACCAGTGAGTGGTCCTCTTATAGATGATTTATTAGTAAATTTAATCTATGGAGTATTGATATCAAGTGTAGGAATGGCTATTATCTTTAATCAAAATGCTTCCACTGGCGGAACAGACATTATAGCTATGATCATAAGCAAATTTACACATTTAAATATAGGAAAATCATTATTAATAGCAGATTCTATTGTAGCAATTGGAGCAATTACAGTACTAGGCATAGAAGTTGGATTATATTCTTTACTTGGAATATTAGTCAACACAACATTAATAGACAAGGTAATAGCAGGCTTTAACACCAAGTATCAAGTTGCGATTATTAGTGAAAAAGAAGATATTATAAGTAAATTTATAACTGAAGAAATGAGTAGAGGAGTTACTTTATTATATGGAGCCGGTGGTTTCTCAAAAAATGAAAAAAGAGTCATACATACTGTAGTACCTAGAAGTGAGTATTTAATCATTAGAAATAAAGTTATGGAAGTTGATCCAAAAGCATTTATATGGGTTAATCTTGTAAATGAAGTTCACGGGGAAGGATATACATTTTAAAATAAAAAAAAGCTGAACCAAGGTAAGGGTTCAGCTTTTTTTAGTTATGGCGGAGGAAACCGCTCCCCACTCCCAATGTCTATAAAACGTTGACAAGTTAATGTTGATGGAGGAAATCGCTCCATACTCCTAATGTCTGAAAAACGTTGACAAGTTAATGTTGGTGGGCGATATTGGACTCGAACCAATGACTTCTACCTTGTCGAGGTAGCACTCTACCAACTGAGTTAAACGCCCTAGATATGAACCTATTATAACATCAATATCAATAAATTTCAATATTTATGATAATTTAGTCCAGAGAAAAAATCTATTTTGTAATTCATAATACTTTTTCCATAATTTCAGTATAAGCTTTTGTTTTTCTGTCAAGAATCAAAACAAAGGCTGGCGGAGGAAACCGCTCCGCACTCCTAATGTCGTGAGAATATCGACAAAATAAGGTTGGCGGAGAAAAACGCTCCGCACTCCGAATGTCGTGAGAATATCGACAAAATAAGGTTGGAGGTGTTTAGGATGCTATCTAAAAGGATAAATATTATTAAGGAAAGAATTTATCACAAGAAGCAAAGTCAAAAAAATGATGAGATGTTGGAAAGTATTTATAAGGCACAAAAGGAATGGTTGGACAAAGAAAATTATTTTAACTTTGCCACGGATCCTGATTTGGTGGATTTTGCCATATATGAAATAGAAGCTTCTAAAAGAAAATATGCCTATTTACTAAAATTAGCTAAAGAGAAAAACAAATAGTAATAAAATCCTAAGTCTAGTCCTATATTATAGTATAATAGAATTAGGAGGGAAATTTATGAGTAATATAATGGCTTATTTAATAGGACTAGTTATATTGTATATTGTAGGCATGTTATTAGTGATACCTATTAAAGTTTTGATCAAATTAATGATAAATGGATTAATCGGTGGAGTAGCTTTATTTATATTTAATTTTATTGGTGGATTATTTGGACTGTCAATAGTTATCAATCCTATTAATGCAGTAATTGTTGGGGTTTTAGGAGTTCCGGGAGTTGTTTTGCTACTTATTTTGCAAATGTTGTTATAAAGGGTGCTTGTTTGCATTATTTAGAAAAGTATGATATAAATATGATTATATGCCACAAATAATATTATACGAATTGAGGGGGTTTCAAGAGTCATGAGTTCGATTAAGATGAAAATTGAATCAAGAGAAAATATCGGAAGCAATAAAGTAAATAAATTGAGAGCAGATAGTACATTACCAGGAGTTATTTACAAAAGAGGTAGTGAAACCTTAGTTGTACAGGTTTCAGAAAAAGAATTTACTAGAGCATTCAAATTGGCTGGTACTACAAATATTATAGATTTAGACTTAAACGGTGAAGTACATCCTGTAATAGTAAAGGACATACAAAGACATCCTGTAAAAAATCAAATACTTCATGTAGATTTCCAAGAATTAAACATGAACGAAACTATCAAAATGTTTATTCCAGTGAACCTAATAAACAGAGATAGTATAAAACTTCAACCATCAATATTAGCACAAATGCTAGATCAAGTTGAGATAGAATGTCTTCCAAATCATATTCCAAACTCCGCTGATGTGGATGTTGCTGATATGACATTTACTGATCCTTTATATGTTAAGGATTTAGATGTTGCGAATAATGATGATGTTACAGTATTAACTGATTTAGACACATTAGTATGTACTTTATCAGAACCTTCAGCAGTAGTTGAAGAAGAAACTGATGGCGAATCAGATGAAGCAGTGGAAACTGGAACAGAAGAAACTGAAGAATAAAATAACTAGTAAAAAACAGATAATAATATTATCTGTTTTTTTAATCCCTGCCAAGCACAAAATTACAGGTCTTTGAATAAAATATATTATAATGACAATAATTCTAGTAAATGCTAAGGAGAGGATTATATGTATTGTAATATTTGTGGCAATAGAGGAGATAATTTAAATATATTTATGATAACAATGTGTAAAGATTGTTTTGAAGAGTTTGCAAATATATCTATTTTAGATGAAGAATATGATAAATACAAAAATTTAATACGCATACTATTAAGTTATTACATAAGCCCAAAGGCTATATTAAACCCAGCAAAGTGAGCAGGGTTTTTTTATGTTCAAATTTGACTAAAATCACATGGCAGATTTCATACAAATCGTCTGATGTATGAAAAGATCAGTTGTAATATTATAATCTTAGCTAGGAAAACTATCCTAATACTATTAGTATAAATATATATAAAATAAAGGGGAGAATTATATGGATTACAAAGACATGGGATTTAGCACTAAGGCACTACATGCTGGTCAATATCATGACCCAGTAACAGGTGCTCACGTAAGCCCTATTTATCAAACATCAACATTTGTATTACCAAATACAGAAGAAGCAATCAGATTGAACCAAAATCAAGACCAAGGATTTACTTATACAAGATTTGGTAGTCCAACACAAGCAGAATTAGAAAAGAAAATCGCAATTATGGAAAACGCAGAAGCAGCATTAGCAGTTAGTTCTGGTATGGCTGCAATATCAACAGCTCTTTTAACAGTACTAAAAGCTGGTGATCACGTAGTAGCAGGAGATGTAATCTACGGATGTACATTTGCATTAGTAAAAAATGTATTAACAGACTTAGGTATCGAAATGACAATGGTAGATACTTCAGATTTATCACAAATAGAAGCAGCTATCAAACCAAATACAAAATGTGTATATATAGAAACGCCTGCAAACCCAACATTAAGAATAACAGATATTGAGGGAGCAGCTGAAATAGCTCACAAAGCTGGAGCAAAATTACTAGTAGATAGTACATTTGCATCACCATATTTACAAAATCCATTAACTTTAGGTGCAGATATTGTAGTTCACAGTGCAACTAAATTCCTTTGTGGACATGGTACAGTAGTAGCAGGAGTACTTGCTGGAAGCAAAGAACTAATGGATAGAGCAAGATTCCCAATTGTACAATGTTTTGGTCAAGTAATATCACCATTTGATGCATGGTTATTAATGCAAGGAATGAAAACCTTAGGAATAAGAATGGAAAAACACTGTTCAAATGCAATGAAAGTAGCAGAATTCTTAATGAATCATCCACAAGTAGAAAATGTATACTACCCAGGATTACCACACCATCCAACCCATGAAATCGCAAAGAAACAAATGAAAGGCGGTTTTGGTGGATTGATGAGTGTTGATGTTAAAGGCGGTATAGAAGCAGGAAAAGTATTAATGGATAATTTAGAAGTAGTAAGCTTAGCAACAAGCTTAGGTAATGTAGACTCACTGATCCAACATTCACCTACAATGAGCCACTTTGATATGACAACAGAAGAAAGAGAAGCAGTAGGTATCTATGATGGTCAAGTAAGACTTTCAGTAGGTGTTGAGAATGTAGAAGATTTAATTGCTGACTTAGATAGAGCGTTAAAAATAGTAGCTGAAAAAGTTAACTAAAATAAATGTGCTTGTGAAAATTCACAAGCACATTTCTATAATATCAAATCATTTTTCTTATCCCACAATCTGATACATAGTTCTAGTAAAAATATATCATCAGCATTCTCAAGGGACATCTGTGTAATTTCTTCGATTCTTTTAAGTCTATACAATAGAGACTGTCTATGTAGATGAAGTGCACGGGCAGTTTGACTCACATTACCCTTATTTTCCATATAAGACTTAAAAGTCCTAATAATATCTAATCCATTTTCTTGATCATATTCAACTAGATTACCTACGATACTATTAACTATTTCAAGTGTTTCATTATCATTCAAAAGTATAGATAATAATCTATAAGTGCTAGTATTATGATAAATATGTCTAAAACCTGGCTCCCTTTCATTCCGTCCAAATTCTAGAGATATTTTTGCATCTAAATATGTTTTGTTAAAATGAGAATAATAGTTTTTATATAGACCAATACCCCATGATATGATTAATTGAGGATAGATAGGCTTTATTCTACTTTCAATAATATCAATGAAATCATTTGAATACTTTTCTAAATCATCATCCGTAGCTTCTAAAAATATTATGAGTCGCTCATCTTGATATGTTAACATTATGTCCTGATCCATAGTTTGACCTACTCTAAGTATTTGAGACTTTACAGTCTTCACACAATTAAACTTCCATTCTTCATATGATGAGAAACTAGACCTTTGTAAATTATAGGATTTCTCAAAGTTTGAGATCAAACCAACAATACATATATATTGCTTAGAAAGATCGTATCCCAAACTAGTAGACTGGGTATAGAGTTCTTGAAGTTGACTATCATCAGCTTGTATAAGATTCCACACATATTTATCTTTATGATGCATTTCTGTTTCAAAAATAGTTTGTTCTCTATCAAACCATAAAGATATGGCAGATACAATATGTCGAACCACCAAGACTTTATTATCTCTCACATAATCATTATCATCATCATCTTTAGTTTTTAGATAAAGATACCCATAGGTCATATTCTTTGAGAGGATTCTATATACGGTATATATATCTTTAAAGTCATAATTGGACAATTGATCCAGATTTTTACCGGAAAATAAGATATTTAAAGGTGGTTCTATAATTTTCAATAACTCATCTGAATCCATGCTATTCCCTTTAACCATTCCCAATGAGTTAACAATTACTGCTTGATTTCCTAGCTCTTTACATATTAAATCTGCAGCCTCTGACAATGTGGAACCATTCAAAAATAAAGTCAAAAGTTTTTTTTGCAAATTCTCAAATATCTTTAAATTAGCTTGTCTAGAATTATTAATTTCCGTTAGCACAGACTCAATAATACCGGCAAATCTAATCTTCCACGGTAATTCAATAATGGGAAAATTTAAATCGTTTGCATAATCTATAACAGATTGAGGAGTACTTTTTACATATCTTCCAATTGAAACAACCAAACCAGAGGCTCCAGAATTATAAATATCCTTAACGAAGTTTAGAAATACTGAATCGTTATCAGTACAACCAATACAAGTAGTAAGTACCAACTCATCTTTGTGAACAAAGTTTTCTACAGGTAGCTCAATAACGGAGATGGATTCAATGGACTTATATCTAACAGTATCCTCAGCTGTTAAAATTGTAGCAGTACTTACAACATCTAAGTTTAAAAAGTCTCTTATTGTAAATGACATTCCTATAACCTCCTAAATACTAAATAACTCAAATTAAAAATTATCATATGAAATCATTTTCATTGTATCATAAATTTCTTTAAGGTGTTTTTAATTTCTTCAACAATAAAATTATATTACTATTGTTCAACTATTACAAATTGACTAATTATATTTTGATAATTCATACAATTAATACAATGTTTTTTATTATAGATTCTATTATTCTATATTATAAATATAATACACAATTATTATCATAAAATAAATCACAATAAGGAGGAAATATGAAAGATTTTTCGTATGGTGCAAGGGCAAAGATTGGATTAATCTATCCATCACCTGGCTGGGTTATGGAACCAGAGTTTTATGCAATGTCTCCAGAAGGAGTAATTACATGTACTACAAGGATATCTCTTTTGGAAACCAATGCGGAACAATTATCTTTAATAGGTAGTCAGGGAGTTGAAGCGGCAAGATTATTATCCCAAGCTCCTCTAGATGTAATAGCCTTAGGTTGTACAAGCGGCAGTTTTATTGGTGGTTGTGAATACGATAGGGAATTAATTGAGAATATGGAGAGTGCATCAAATGGCATACCATGTATTACCACATCTGGAGCTGCAGTGACTGCTTTAAAGGCTTTAGGAGTAAAGAAAATAGCGGTAGCAACCCCTTATATTGGGGAAGTTAATGAGAGAGGAAAAAAGTACTTAGAGGAAAGTGGCTTTGAAGTAACCAATTTAATAGGATTAAATCTTTTATATGATAGGGAAATCGATAGCCAGTCCCTAGAAACGGTTTATAAACTAGCAAAGGCAGCCGATACTGAAGATGCAGAAGCCATCGCCATACTTTGTACAGGGATTCGAAGTATCGGTATATTACAACATTTAGAGAAAGATTTAGGAAAACCAGTAATATCCGCAATACAAGCTACATTTTGGCATGCATTAAGAATCAGTGGTGTGAAAGATAGTATTAGAGGGTATGGAAGTTTACTTGAAAAATATTAAGCATTAATAGATTTTGACATAGTACAAAGTGACTAGAGTGTTATGAGATAATTCATACAATTTTTATAAATATATATTAATCGATTTATAATAAAATAATAATAGGAAAGTATACTTTTTTAAAAAGTAATGATGAAAGGAGGAATATTTAGCAAATGGACATAAAAAGAGAGATTACGGATTTGAGAGATGAATTAATAGAATTAAGGAGAGATTTTCATCAACACCCTGAACTAGGATTTGAGGAGTATAGAACTGGAAAGATTGTAGGAGATTATTTAGAGAAACTAGGTATTGAAGTCCAAAGAAATGTTGCTAAAACAGGGGTGGTAGGATTATTAAAAGGAAAGAGTCCTGGTAAGACGATTGCTTTAAGGACAGATATGGATGCACTGCCATTGGAAGAAGAGACGGGTCTAAGTTTTAGTTCACAAAACCCTGGTATCATGCATGGATGTGGTCATGACGGTCATCTTGCAATGATGTTGGTTGCCGCAAAGGTATTATCCAGCAAGAAAGATCAAATAGAGGGAAACATTAAATTCATATTTCAGCCCAATGAAGAAGATGCTGGTGCTGAAATCATGATCAATGAAGGTATACTTGAAAACCCTAAGGTAGATGCAGCACTTGGAATCCATCTTTGGTCTCCTATTGAATCAGGTAAAATTGGCATCATCTCAGGTCCACTGATGGCATCTAGCTATTACTTTAAATTAACAGTAAATGGAAAGGGTGGACATGGGGGAGCGCCACATACAGCAATCAGTCCAATTTTAGCCGGAATCGATATGATAAAAGCATTACAAGAGATGGCATTAAATGAAATAGATGCATTGACGCCTACAATTGTGACCTTTGGGAAAATAAACGCAGGCACCTCCCCAATAATTATACCTGAAAAGGTTGAAATCGAAGGCTCCATTAGATGTTTACATCCTAATACAAAGGTGATCCAAGAAAGAATGAGAGAAATAGTTGAAGGCTTATCTAAAGTTCATAGAACTACATTTTCACTAGAATTTAAATGTGGGAATGAACTACTAAACAATGATGAGAAAATGACGGCATTAGTAAAAGAAGTAGGGGAAAAGCATATAGGAAAAGAAAACATTATTACTTCAGACATTAGTGTTATGTTGGGAGAAGACTTTTCGGAGTTCTCTGAGCGTGTACCAAGTACATTTATATTTTTAGGTGTAGCAAATAAAGAAAAAGGAACAGATTATCCACATCATCATCCAAAGTTCAATATAGATGAAGATGTTTTGGAAATTGGTGTAGAAATCCATGTAAGATCTGCGCTTAAATATTTAAATTGTTAACTTCAAATGAAATTATTAATAATAATGTAACCGAGTAAAGCTTTTAAATATAAGGAGGTTAATTTATGGATTCTTTTGTAAATGTTGTAACCGCTATATCAGATTGGCTTTGGGGTTTACCTATTTTAACAGTACTTGTTGTTGGAAGTATATTTATGGCAATTCGGTTAAAGTTTTTTCACTTTAAATATATTGGATATATTTTTAAAGATACTCTAGGAAAGATGTTTAGTAAAGAAGCAAAAGGTGAAGGAACCATATCCCCATTTCAAGCATTGACTTCAGCCTTAGCATGTGCTGTAGGGGCTGGAAATATCGTAGGGGTTTCTGTTGCGATATTTTCTGGTGGACCTGGGGCAGTGTTTTGGATGTGGTTTGTGGCATTATTAGGAATGGCTTTGAAATATTCTGAGGTTGTTTTAGCTTTAAAGTATAGAGAAAAGAATGATTTGGGTGAATTTGTTGGTGGTCCTACTTATTATATTTCTAAGGGACTTAATATGAAATGGCTTGGCATATTCTTTGCATTTTCCTTGATGTTAGAAGTGCTACCAAGTACAATGGTTCAAGCGAATTCAGTTGCGGCAGCAGCTCAAGAAGTATTTAATATTAATCCCATGATTACTGGAATCATTTCACTAATAGTTGTAGGAATCGTTGTTATTGGTGGTATAAAGAGAATCGGTGCATTTACTGAGAAATTTGTCCCATTGATGTCAATATTATATGTAGGTGGTTCAATAATAATTGTACTAATGAATATATCAAAATTACCAGGAGTTATTGGACTTATTTTTGGCTCAGCATTTACAGGTACAGCAGCTATAGGCGGATTTGCAGGCGCTGCAGTATCAGCAGCGATCCGTAATGGTTTTGCAAGAGGCCTATATTCCAATGAAGCAGGTCTTGGAACTGCACCTATTGCCCATGCAACAGCTACTACAGATCATCCAGTTCGACAAGGGCTATGGGGTATTATGGAAGTATTCCTTGATACAGTAGTGATATGTACAGCGACGGCATTTTCAATATTAATAACTGGCGTATGGCAATCACCAAATGTAACATCAGGTAATAACGGCACAATGACCACTATGGCATTTACAGAGGCTTTTGGTCAAGTTGGTGGTGCAATTGTAACTATTTCACTAGTATTCTTTGTTATTTCTACATTAATAGTGTTGATTTACTATGGTGAAAAACAAGCAGAATACTTATTTGGATTAAAAGCGGCTAAATTTATGAAATATATCTATGTAATTTCCATTTATGTTGGTGCAGTTGGTGGGGCACAGGTTATGTGGAAATTCTTAGATATAACCTTAGCCATGATTTTGGTGCCAAATATGATTGCTGTTGCATTGTTAAGTAAGGAAGTAGTTGAATTAACAAATGAATATTTCAATACAAAAGGCAAGTTTTATCTAAAAGATATAGAACATAAGACTGCTAAGAGTAATTAAGTTTTATCTGGGATTAAAAGGTAGATTTAAATTTAAGTCTACCTTTCATCTTTACATATTAAAACTTCCTTAAGGAGGAGATACTATGCGGGCAGCTTGGCTTGAAATTAATACAAATGCATTAAGAAAAAATATAAGAAACCTAAAAAAATGTATAGACAATGATGTTGAATTTATGGGGGTAATAAAAGCGGATGCCTATGGACATGGGGCTATAAAAGTATCTGAAATACTCATGGAAGAGGGCATCCAAAGATTTGCAGTTGTTATGGTGGAAGAAGGAATACACCTAAGAGAAAATAATATGCAGAACCCTATATTAGTATTAGGTCATACACCATCCGAGGATTATACAAAGATTATAGATTATGATTTGATGCCAGCCATATATAAATATTCCCAAGCATATGAGTTAAATGAAATAGCTAAAGAAAAGAATAAAGTTGTAAAAATTCATATTAAGATGGATACGGGTATGGGAAGACTAGGATTTATGCCAGAAGTTGAATCAATTGATGATATTAAAAAGATCAATTTACTTTCTAATATAACAATAGAAGGAATATATACACATCTCTCTACAGCGGATCAAAAGAATAATTCATATGTATTTGAGCAATTTGAAAAGTTTAAATTTGTATTAAATGAGTTAGATAAAAAAGGTGTCCATATACCTATCAAGCATGTTGCCAATAGTGCCGCAACAATAAACTTTAAAGAGATGCATTTGAATATGGTCCGACCAGGAACTTCCATATATGGTCTATATCCAGGGCCTGAAATGAAACAAAATCCAATCATTGAATTAGAACCAGTGATGTCTTTAAAGGCCAAATTAGTCCATATCAAGGATTTAGATGAGGGCTCTTCTATAAGCTATGGAAGGACATTTATTGCCAATCGTCCATCCAAAATTGGTATCATTCCTATGGGTTATGTAGATGGTGTATTTAGAAAATTAGCAAACACTGGATTTGTTCTAATCAATGGAAAAAGATGTCCTATCGTAGGCACCATATGTATGGATCAGTTTATGGTAGATTTAACAGAAGTTAACCATGTAGAACTAGGAGATGAAGTTGTCATCTTAGGAAGTCAAGGAGACGAAAAAATTAGCGCTGAAGAGATTGGAGATATTGCTGGAACAATATCTATTGAGGTAGTCACTAGAATTGGAAAAAGAGTACCGGTTCTTTATATTTAGCCGAGGACTATATCCCATCTATACAGATTGACTATTAAATCAATATAAAATCATACAATTATTCCGATGATAAAAGCTTTTATAAAAAATATAATATGAATATATTTATTAAACTAAGCTTCATAGGCCATAGTAATTGAACATATCCATATTCAATTATTTTAAAATAGAGAGATAAGCAATATCTTTCTATTTTTTTATGCAACCTAGCTAAAATTACCTAAAGACAGGGATATAAAAATAATGTATTATATAAAAACAATCTTTTTTTACATAAACAAATTGACTAAAAATACTTAATAGAATTCATACAATTCGGTTGATGTAAACAGTTTACCAATATAATAATATATAGATTAAAGTCAGAGAGTACAGACTTTAGATATAATCATTTTTATAATAAATAATCTAAAGATAAAATTGACTAAAAAAACCAACTATAATTCATACAATTATACAGATGGTTGTTTGAAAAATTTGAAGTATTATTAAAGAACATTGCTAAAGTAAGAAAGAGAGGAGGAAAAAGATGGATCTTAAAAAAGAAATAACTTTACTTAAAGAAGAACTAATAAATTTAAGAAGAGATTTTCATCAATATCCTGAACTTGGATTTGAAGAGTTCAGAACATCAGCAATTATAGCGGATTATTTAGAAGGATTAGGATTAGAGGTACAAAGAAATGTAGCTAAAACAGGTGTTGTAGCATTGCTCAAAGGTGAATATGAGGGACCAACATTATTAATGCGGGCAGATATGGACGCTCTTCCCGTCACTGAGGAAAACGATATTCCTTATAAATCGACAAATATTGGCAAAATGCATGCGTGTGCTCATGATGGACACATGGCTATGCTTCTAGTAGCTGCAAAGATACTTACAAAAAATAAGGACAAGCTATATGGCAATATAAAATTTGTATTCCAACCAAATGAAGAAGATGCTGGAGCAAAATATATGGTTGAAGAAGGAGTCCTAGAGAATCCTAAGGTGGATGCTGCAGTGGCTATCCATTTATGGAGTCCTATAGAAACAGGAAAGATGAGTGTAAGCGTTGGCCCGGTAATGGGGGCTATGGACATATTTAAAATTAAAATCACAGGTAAAGGTGGTCATACTGCCATGCCTCAATATGCCATAGATCCAGTTATAGTTGCGGCTCAGATCATCATGGGTTCACAAACAATCGCTACCAAACAAATCAACCCACTTACACCAACCATTGTATCCTTTGCTAAGGTTGCTTCTGGAACATCATCAAATATTATTCCGGAGACTTGTGAATTAGAAGGGACCCTGAGATACCTTTATAAAGGTGGTCCAGACTCTGAAGAGAGACCGAGAGAACGATTAGAAAAAATCGTCAAAGGTATCTGTGAAACATTTGATACAACATATGAAATCGAATTCCAAACAAGTAATTTCACAGTATCCAATGACAAAGAAATGACTTCTATTGTTAGGAAAATTGCTTCAGATTTAGTAGGTGAAGAAAACCTAGTACCATATCAAACGATGGCTGGAGAAGATTTCTCTGAGTTCACAGTAGATATACCTTCAACATTCTATTTTGTAGGTATGGGAAATAAAGAAAAAGGAACTGATTACCCACATCATCATCCAAAGTTTAATATAGATGAAGATGCCCTGGAAATAGGTGTTGAGATGCACGTTAGATCAGCAATGGAATACTTAGGTAAAAAGTAAAAATATTGAATGGAGGTAAGCCATGTTAACAGCAATAAAAAAGATTGATGATATTATTATGAAAATTGAAAAGTTCTTCTTATCTTACAGTATTATATTGACAACAATCGTTTTAGTTGGAAATGTTATTGCAAGAAGAGTATTTATGAACTCTTGGTCATGGGCTGAAGAGGTTGGGCAGTTTTTGGTAGTAGTAACTACATTTATGGGAGTAGGATATGCGGCTAGAGAAGGATCCCACATAAATATGTCTGCCATAATAGATTTATCAGCAAATAAAGTTAAAAAAGTAATTGCGGTATTATCAGGACTTATAACTATGATTACAATGTTCTTATTTGCATACCTAAGCTTTAAATATTTTACCACAGTTGTTGGAAGTGGAAGGGTTACACCAGCATTAGAGGTACCTGTGTATATAATTACAATGTTCATGCCAATAGGATTTACACTAGGTGGTATACAGTACTTAATTAATCTAATACTGAATCTTAAGTATAAGGATAATATATATTTTAACAATATAAGCCCTTTGGGTAAATTTGATGAAGAAGTTGGAATTAAATAATTATAATATAGAAATGGGGGAATAAAAATGGCAATAAGCATGGGTATTTTTCTACTGGTAGTTATGTTTGTACTTCTATTTTTAGGTGCGCCTATGATGGTTGGACTACTATTGGCTCCAGTTTTAGCAATATTACGATACATGCCTGATATTGATTTAATGTGGCTAACACAACAAGCAACAGGTGGAATTGAAGTATTCTCATTATTAGCAGTGCCAATGTTTATATTTGCGGCAGACATAATGAGTTATGGACAAACTTCTAAAAGATTATTAGATTTTGTATATACATTTGTTGGGCATATTAGAGGCGGATTGGCTATTACAACTGCAGCAACTTGTACAATTTTCGGAGCAATCTCAGGCTCTACACAAGCAACAGTTGTAGCCATAGGAAAGCCAATGTATCAAGATATGGTAAACAAAGGTTATGGCGTATCAGAATCTATTGCATTAATAATAAATTCAGCAAATATCGCACTATTGATACCACCAAGTACAGTAATGGTTATGTACGGTGTAGTAACAGGAGCATCTGTAGGTGAATTGTTCATCGCAGGTGTAGGACCTGGATTAATTGTATTAGCTTTCTTTGCGATTTATAATTATTTTGATGCCAAAAGAAAAGGCATAGCTGTTGAGAAAAAAGTATCATGGGCGGATAGATGGGTGTCCTTTAAGAAGGCATTATTACCATTAGGTTTCCCTGCAATTATAGTAGGTGGTATTTACTCAGGTTTATTCAGTCCTACTGAAGCTGCAGCGGTATCTGTAGCATATGCATTCATTCTTGAATTCTTTATATTTAAAACCATAAAACTTAAAGACATTACAGAAATTGCTTTATCAACAGCTGTTGTTACATCTGTAGTATTTATATTAGTAGCAGCTGGAGCAGCGACTTCATGGGTACTATCCTTAGCCAGAGTTCCACAAGTATTAGCTGCATCAGTTCTTGGAGCGAACCCAAGTGCATTTAGAGTATTGGCTATGGTAAGTATATTCTTCTTCGTAGCATGTATGTTTACGGACCAATTAGTAGCGATCATTATATTAGCGCCAATGTTCGTAGGACCAGCTGCAGCAGCAGGAATCGACCCTATACACTTAGGAATTGTAGTTACGATGCAAGCGGCGATAGGTTCCTGTACACCACCATTTGGTTGTAATATATTTACTGCTTCTGCGGTATTTAACAAACCATATATGACAGTTATTAGGAAGACGGTACCATACTTTATTATGTACTTTATAATATCACTGTTAATGTTTATACCGGAGATCGCTTTAATATCCAGAAACTTACTTTATTAAT
>JAAYGX010000231.1 GCA_012735585.1 Tissierella sp. | reverse complement strand
GGTTTTGCATAGAAGGAGTCGCTCGGTATATCTCCGCTTCTTTCCCTTTCTCCTTGGTTGCCAATCCCTTCCATGCGAACAGCCCCGCCAAATGGGATGGCACGTAATGTGTATAGGGTGTTACCGTGCGAGAATTGTATTATTGCGGGACCAAAACCGATCATGAATTCATGGACTCGAACACCACATAGCTTTGCAAGCAGGAAATGTCCCAACTCGTGGACTGCAATTAAGGTGCCAGCAATCAACAAAAATAGTCCTATTGCGAACAACACGTTCCTGATCCCCCCCGTAAAAACAACTATGCCCGTTGTGTTGTATCACAACGGGCATAGTATTTTCAACAAACAATTTCACCAGGAATGAATCGTAGGCGATCTTAATTACTTAGAACCCGAACCCGGCGAAGTACCAGTGATTTTCAGATGTTCGAGTGTATCGCCGTTCGGCATCTGATACTCCTTCACCACAATATCCTCGAACGTCTGGTCGCCAAACAGATCCTTTTTCAACGTTACATTGACCTTGAACTGGAACTTCTCCATAGACGATGGCCAGTACAAAACTACACGGTATCCGTTGTCATCAGCACTCAACACACGAATGTGCTGCTTTGTCTCCTCGGCTATCTCGATCTTTTCGAATTCCGAAGTTGTGCGATGGTCTACGCTGATCGATTGAAAACTTCCAGCCTTCTCCTCTGTTCCATTGCTGTAAATAATCCACTTCTCGCTAGTACCTTTCTGTGTAACCTTGTATGTCGTCTCTGCGTTGAACACCACCAGGATTGGTGTTGATGTAAGGATATTATTCGCGTTAATAATCTTTACCCACGGTTTAACCGACGTCGGGGTGATTTCGGTTTCAGTCCATACGCAGTTGCGTACTTCCTCTCTATACTCAATAATGTCACCGCGACCAGATTCACGCCAATCTCTCAGAGAATCACCTTGGATGGTATAGAACTTTACGTCACCATTTTCCTCGACAGCGATAATTGACCCCGTCTTTAGAGAGTCTAGGGCCTGCTGTGCAGTCTTTCCGCTTTGAAGACTCCGCTCCACCTCCAGGCGAGTCTGCTCGGCCCTTTGGAGATTCTTGATCCGTTCCTCCTCGCTTCTTATCCTCACTTCGCGAACCGATCGCTCCCCAACATCTGTACTACCATCGCCGTACTGCACGATGAGTCTAACCATTTCCCTTTCAGCTTCGATTTCTACATTCGCAACGTTATTTGCGAACACTGGGGTCACGCCTGCGAGTAGCGAGACAAGAACAATTAAGATGATAGGCTTCACAAATTTTCGCACTTTGAACACCTCCCTTCCTTAGTAAAGTAACGCATTATTTTAACCGTTCAATGTATTGTTCTGCAAGAAAGACCATGTATCGATCCATTCCGTTTAGCACACGACCAGAGTTCTTAATTTGATGCAGCCACAGTTGCAGATAAATCAAAGCTTCGCGATTGCGGCCTTCGTCCATTCTCGACACACCGACGTAAAAATATGCATATGGAATCTGATACTTGGCGTTAGTATTGTTCAGTACAGCACGCTCAAAAAGTTGCTTGCTGGCGGTGTATAAACTTTCGTTACCTGTGCGATTGTATTCGTTTCTGTACAAGATTCCCAGCATATAGTTTGCACGGACATCGTTCGGGTACTCTCGCAGAATCGCTTGAAGTTCCCTTTGGGCATTAACGACATCATTTACAACCATCGCCAACGTCGCTTTCTCCAAGCGGATATTCAACACTACCTCTGTTGTTCCACCAGAGCTTTCGTACAATTGCCTTGCCTCATCGTAGGCGTTCATCGCCATGCGGTATTGGTTCGTCAACAACGTACCGCTTTCTTCATATGTCATTTGTACCCACTCAGAGAGAATCATGGCTTCCGTTTCCGAATACTCTGGTCGACCTGGATTCAATTCTCTCGCCTTTCTAATAGCGGTCAACGCATCCGAGTACCTTTTCTCCAACAGAAAGAACGTTGCGTCGATTGCATAGTCTTCTGCACTCTTTCCAGAAGTCACCTGGGCATTTGCCTGAATACTGGAGAATACAACCATCGTTGCCAATACATACATGAACACAATGCAGCGAGACATATTCCGAGTGATCATTGATACCACCTCCGAATTTCTTTTGATGACTAATACTAGGCAAACTCCATCTGTTTGTAAATGTTGGACACGGTGAGAAAAGATGATGTAGGAACGAAATCGCATAAAAAAAGGGGAACCCCAGAATTCGTCACCTGGGAGGGTCGCCCTGGGAGCAGCGACCGTGACGAATCCGGGGTCCTCAGTAGGTC
>JAAYGX010000076.1 GCA_012735585.1 Tissierella sp. | reverse complement strand
CTGTTGCTACCCCGTAAACAAAACCAGTACATCCTGCGTTTAAATCAAAAGCTGCTGCATTTACTGCACCAATATTTTTTTGAACAATACAAGCTGTAGATGGGAAACTATAGTCTGGAGTAACAGTTGCAACTATAATCAAGTCAATGTCTTCCGGTTTTAAATTAGCATCTTCCAAGGCTCTCTTAGCAGCTTCAGTACTTAGATCGGAGGTTGCTATATTTTTAGGTGCAATTCTCCTTTCTTCTATCCCTGTCCTAGTGACAATCCATTCATGGCTAGTATCTACCATTTTTGAAAGATCATCATTAGTTAGAATCCTATCAGGGACATAACTACCTGTTCCAGAAATTCCTACAGAAAAGTTTTTCAACTTATCACCTCCATATTCATATTAAGCTAATATTATATCATATTTTGCCATGAACCACCTAATAAAAGTATTTGCAAAAAACTGTCTCTTCTATTACTATAATAATGTAACAAAGAAAACTTGAAACTAAGTATATATTATTAGGTGTAAATAATCAACAATAATCTTATACTTAAACTAGAAGGAGGAGATATTTTGGCAAATGTATTGAATATAGAGGAAATAATGGAGGTCATACCTCATAGATATCCTTTCCTATTTGTGGATAAAGCAGAAATTGTAGAGTCCGGTGTGAAGGGTGTTGGATATAAGAATGTAACTATGAATGAGTATTTCTTTCAAGGACACTATCCAGGTATGCCAGTAATACCAGGAGTTATAATCATAGAGATTATGGCACAAGTTGGTGCAGTAATTTTATTATCCCATGATGATTATAAGGGAAAGGTTCCATATTTTGCAGGAATTAATAAGGCACGTTTTAAAAGAAAAGTAGTACCAGGAGATACTTTGAGAGTGGAAGTGGAAATAATAAAAATCAGAGGGTCCATTGGTATTGGTCAAGGGAAGGCATATGTAGGAGATGAAATAGCAGCTGAAGGAGAGTTTATGTTTGCAATTCAGTAGTAATTTTTACTAAAATTTAACTATAGGAGTGTTTGTTAGATGGATTTAACACAAATAAATATTGGAAATAAAACAACAACTATCCCAATAATTCAGGGTGGTATGGGCATAGGAGTGTCTTTATCAAGCTTAGCTTCTGCAGTTGCAAATGCAGGAGGAATAGGAGTAATATCCGGCGTACAAATCGGATTTAGGGAAGCTGATTTTGATAGAAATACTCAAGATGCAAATTTAAGGGCATTATCCAAAGAGATTAGAAAGGCTAGAGAACTAAGCCCTGATGGGATTATTGGAGTCAATCTAATGGTTGCCATTAAGAACTATGGGGATATGGTAAAGAAATGTGTAGAAGAAAAGGTAGATTTAATCATATCCGGCGCAGGATTACCTAAAGATCTACCATCGTTGGTAAAGGGATCTGATACCAAAATAGCACCGATTGTATCATCAGCAAAGGCAGCTGTCTTACTTACAAAGCTTTGGTTAAGAAGATATGACTATCTTCCTGATTTGTTAATAGTAGAAGGGCCTTTAGCAGGGGGACATCTAGGGTATTCCTTTGAGGAATTAGAGGATGAAAATAGTCCTAAACTAGAAGATTTAGTAACAGATGTTATAGAAGCTATAAAACCCTTTGAAGAGTCAACTGGGAAAAAGATACCTGTCATAGCAGCAGGTGGTATCTACGATGGAAATGATATAAAAAGATTCCTGAATTTAGGAGCAACTGGAGTGCAAATGGGTACAAGATTTGTAGCTACTTATGAATGTGATGCATCAGATGATTTTAAGAAAAACTATGTGGATGCTAAAGAAGAAGATATAGATTTTATATTAAGTCCAGTAGGTATGCCTGGTCAAGCCATTATCAACCCATTTATAAAAAGGGTGAAAGCAAAAAGGGAAAAGATTACAAAATGCTATAATTGTTTAACCCCTTGTAGTCCAGCAAAGGCACCATATTGCATTTCTACTGCACTTATTAATGCAGTAACAGGAAAAGTAGATGATGGACTTATATTCATAGGTAAAGGTGGTCATAGAATAGATAAAATTATAAGTGTTGATGAATTGATGAAAGAATTATCAGCAGAAATTTTGTAAATGGGATAAAATGCCAATGAGGATATAGTTCTTGAGGACAAATTCTATTTTTAACGATCAAGGACGATGAATAAGGTCTGTTTCATAGGGAATTCATCTTATGAAACAGACCTTATCTTATTGCTGCCTAGGAATTATATCCTTAATTCTATCCAGTAGTGTTGCCATTTCAGCCCGAGTGACGGTATCATTTGGTCGAAATGTAGCATCATTATATCCTTTAAATATGCCTTTTTCTGCTACTGCAATAATATATGGAGAGGACCATCTGGAAGAAGGGACATCTTTAAATGAATGGGTGGTTTCTTTTGATGGAGAAATTTTTAATAATCTAGATAGTAATAAGGCCATTTCTTCTCGGGTTAAATATTCATCAGGAGCAAATTGATGATTTCCTTTACCGTTCATTAGACCAGATTGTGATACCAGTCCAATATCTGCATTTGCCCAGTGACCTTCAGGTACATCAGAAAAATTGGCAGAAGCAGTACCATTTCTCCCCAAATCAAGAACACGAACTAAAAGAGTTGCAGCCTGTGCTCTGGTTAATGGTCTATGAGGCTCAAAATAAAAATCTCGAGTGCCAATCATCCAACCCTTCTCATTGATAGCAAGTATGGCAGCCTTAGCCCATCCATCCTGTACGTCAATGAAGATCCTACTGCTGTCGGACCACTGATTATATACACGCCATATATCTTCTGTTGCTTGGTGGAGACTCCAACTACCTGCGCCTTTTAAATCATATTTTTCAATCAAGTTCAATTTGTTTAAAATGGATGCTTCATTTTCAAACCATATGGTATATGTTCCCATAGGAATATCTTTTTCATATCCTGTAATATTGATAATAGCCTTAGGAGATTTTGAATAATCATCAAAGTGGATGGTACCATTGTACTTTTTTACCAATTCATTTACTCTAATCAAGCTGATTCCTTTTCCTTTAAGGCTGTCATCCTGACTCCAATATCTGCCAAAAAAGGGCATCCCTAATACAATTTTTGAAGAAGGTACATTTTTTAATAAATGTTGAATTGCTTCTTCCACAAATTGAATACTGGCGATAGGACCTGCTTCACTTCCTCCATCATAGTGTTCGTCATAGGACATAATAAAGAGATGATCTGCATATTTTGCCAAGTTTTCATTGTCAAAAGAGCCATACCAACCTGAGGTATAGCCCTTAGGATTTGCGGCAACAGCAATTGAAACCTCCTTATCCTTAGGAAGTGCTTCTCTCAGATCCTTAACAAATAATGTAAATTCATCCCTATCCACTTCCGTAAGATTTTCTATATCTACATTGACACCATCCAGATTATATTCCATAATCACATGGGTTACTTCCTTAATTAATTTGTCTTTATTTTTCAGCGCAGCTCGTGCTACATCTCGATCCCAATGATTGCCCAGAAAAGGAACAATCTTATAATTACTTTTTTGCATCTCTTTTATGACACTGGGATTGAACTGTTCAGTGATTTTTAAACTACCATCCGGGTTGATATCAAAATAGCCGGGAGATATTACATCCAGCACGTCTCCTGTGGCATTTAAGATTTGAATGATATCTTTCCCTGTTTCAAAGTAAGCATAGGACATATGATAATCTAAATTTGTACCCATTTCAGCGGTTAATCCAGGAACACTCTGTAAGGCTATGTTTGCTACTACCATGGAACCAGCCACTAGTCTAATACTATTGATCTTTATATTAGGAAAATTATTTTTTATAATATCACCGATATATTGATCGATTTTATTGATCTGTTTTTTTCTGATATCTCCAAATTCATCAGAGAACTCTAATAACTCCAAATCTAAATATAAGACCAGTGTATATCCATTCTTATTTTTTTCTAAATCATAATTTTTAAGAAACTTCATCATATCCTCCAAAATAATTATTTACTTTTAGTATTTCCAACATCATCTTTATCTATAAACATAAATTCAGCAATATGTGAGAACTATTATGGTTAAGACTTTGTTTGCATCAAAAAGATTGATTCAAATCAATAACATTGTTAAATAAATAGTTATTATTGAATTATTTTATTTTTTTGGTATGATAAAGGTAAACGATTACCTAAGTAATCGATTACCTTTAAGTAATCTCATATAAGGACAGGGATATAAATGACTATAAAAGAAATTGCTGAAATGGCCAATGTATCAAGTGCCACAGTGTCAAAGATATTAAACGGTAAAGACCAATATATTAGTGAAGCTACTAGACAAAGAGTATTGGAAATAGTAGAAAGAGAAGGATATATTTCCAATGCCATTGCTAAAAGTTTAAAAACAAAAAGTACCAGTACTTTAGGAATCATTATTCCTGATGTAATGAATCTTTTCTTTTCAGAGTTGGCTAGGGGTATAGAGGATGCTGCTGAGGGAATGGGATATTCCGTTATACTATGTAATTCTGATAATAAAACATCTAAGGAAGAAAAGTATATCCAAGTATTACAAGAAAAGATGGTAGATGGGATCATCCTCACTGCTTCGGAACAAAGTGTTAGTAATTCTTTAAAAAGACGCAATATGCCTATGGTCTTATTGGATAGAGATATTTTAATAGAGGGTAATGTTGGAAGAATTGTAGTAGATAATAAAAAGGGAGCATATGATGCAACTAAATATCTAATAGAAAAGGGCTGCAACAATATAGGATTTATTTCCTCTGATAATGTGGTTAAATCCTCTGGTGAAAGACTGAAAGGCTATAAACAAGCTTTAACTGAAAGTAATATGGAAGTAGATGAAAATAAAATCTATTTGCATAATTACTCAATAGATACAGGATATGAAGGTGTTAAAAAATTATTAGAAAATAATAAATTAGATGGTATATCTTGTGGAAATGATTTGATAGCCATAGGGGCTATTAAGGCTTTGAATGAAATGAAAATAAAAATACCAGAAGAAGTTAAAGTGATAGGTTTTGATGATATTCAAATATCTCAGTATGTTGAACCACCTTTAACTACTATAAAGCAACCTATTTATGAAATGGGTGAAGAAGCAGTAAAAATGCTGATATCCATTATAGAGAATAAAAGCGTCGGTGAAACCAAGGTACTGAAAACTACATTAGTAGAAAGGAGGAGTTGCTAGTGGCAAAGATCGTAGTCATAGGTAGCATGAATATGGATTTAGTTGTACAAACAGACGAAATTCCAAAGGTGGGGGAAACTGTATTAGGAAATGCTCTACTTCAAATTCCGGGGGGCAAAGGAGCAAATCAAGGTGTGGCTATTGCAAAATTACAAAATGATATAACATTTTTGGGAAAGGTAGGAAAGGATGGCTTTGGAGATGAACTTCTTCTATCTATGGAAAGTGCAGGGGTTCATACGGAGTATATAGGTAGGGAAATCGTTTCTACAGGTATTGCAATTATCAATGTAGATAAAAATGGTAATAATAATATTGTAGTGATTCCAGGAGCAAATGAAAAAGTAGATGAAGAATATCTTAATAAGCACTCGAAGGTTATAAAGGATTCAGAAATCGTAGTATTTCAATTGGAGATTCCATTAGAAACTGTAAAAGTAGGATTAAAGATGGCTAAAAATTTAGGTAAAATCACAATATTAAATCCAGCTCCTGCAATGGAATTAGATGACGAAATCATAAAAAATATAGATATATTGATTCCAAATGAACATGAGTTAGAGAGAATGTCAAAGATAAAGGTTACGGATGAAGATTCCATATTAGAAGCTTCAAGGCAGCTTATAAATAAAGGTATCAAACAAATCATAGTAACCTTGGGTAGTAGAGGGGCTATGTATATAGATAAAAGCGGACATGCGTTTTTTAAAGCACACAAGGTAAAAGCTGTAGATACTACAGCAGCAGGAGATAGTTTTATTGGTGGATTCGTATCTTCATATATTGAAGATAAGGATATCAATAAGGCAATAGATATGGGACAGAGAACAGCAGCATTAGCTATTCAAAAAGTAGGCGCCCAAAGTTCCCTACCCACGAAAGAAGAAGTTGAGAATTTTAAATAAGGAGGTGCACCTGTGGGAAAACAAATTTTAACGATGAAAAATATATCTAAGGGTTTTCCAGGAGTTAAGGCCCTTGATAATGTAGACTTTACGGTATATGAGAATGAAGTCATGGCCTTACTTGGTGAAAATGGTGCAGGAAAAAGTACCCTAATGAAGATATTATCCGGTGTATATACAAAGGATCAAGGAGAAATCTCCTTAAATGGAGAAGCCATAGAAGTTGTTTCTCCCAAAGATGCTACTGAGAAAGGGATCGCTATTATACATCAGGAGTTGAATCTCATACCTTATCTAACAGTATATGAGAATATATTTTTAGGTAGGGAGATTAAAAATTCTCTTGGTTCATTGGACAAGAAAAAAATGATAGAAGAAACAAAGGAAGTATTAGATCGGTTAAAGGTGAATATTAACCCTAAATCACAAGTAAACTCTCTTTCCATTGCTCAACAACAGATGGTGGAGATAGCAAAGGCTCTATCTTTAAATGCCAAGATTATCATCATGGATGAACCAACGGACACTTTAACAGATCAAGAGGTTAAAAGTTTATTTGAGATCATTCATGAATTAAAGAAACAAGGAAAAGGATTGGTATATATATCCCATAGACTGAAAGAAGTCTTTGAAGTTTGCGATAGACTAACGGTTCTCAGAGATGGACAATTTATAGGGGAAAAAATGGTATCTGAGGTAGATGAAGGGGAGATCATTAGATTGATGGTAGGACGAACTTTAGACGAACAGTTTCCCTACATTAAAACGGACTATTCTGAAGAAGTACTACAGGTAGAAAATTTAAGTAATGAATATATAAAGAACTTATCCTTCAGTCTAAGAAAAGGTGAAATATTAGGTGTATCAGGACTGGTTGGTGCTGGTAGGACGGAGTTAGCAAAAACCCTCTATGGATATTATAAAAAGGATACTGGAAAGATCATTTTAAATGGTGAAGAAATAAACTTTAATTCTCCTAGAGAGGCCTTAGATAAAGGAATCGTATATGTGTCGGAGGATAGAAAATATGATGGTTTAATATTAGGTATGGATATTACCAGCAATATCACCATATCATCTTTAGAGAAATTTAAGACAGCAATTGGTTTAAATAAAAAAGAAGAGAAAAAAGTGGCTGAAGAGTATAGGGACAAGATTAATATAAAAACCCCTTCCTTATATCAAAGAGTTGAGAATTTAAGTGGAGGAAATCAACAAAAAGTGGCAATAGCAAAATCTTTGTTGACAGATCCCCAAGTACTAATTTTGGATGAACCAACTAGGGGAGTAGATGTGGGTGCTAAAAGAGAAATATATGATTTATTAAATGAAATAAAAAAACAGGGTAGGTCTATCATAATGATTTCATCTGAAATGCCAGAAATCCTTGGCATGAGTGACCGAATTTTAGTGATACATGAAGGTCAATTGAAGGGGAATCTCAATAGAGAAGAAGCAAACCAAGAAAAGATTATGAGCCATATTATGAAAAGAGAGGAGAATTGAGATGGATACTAGAAAAAAAGAGATATTAAATAAGATTCGACCATTGATAGGCTTACTAATTTTTTCTATACTCATTAGAATATTAAGTCCAAGATTTTTAACTAAAAGCAATCTATTTAATGTATTTAGACAAACATCGATCAATGCTATTATTGCTGCTGGAATGACATTTGTAATCTTAACAGCGGGCATTGACTTATCTGTAGGTTCCATTTTAGGTTTTTCAGGTGCAATTGCAGCAAGTATGCTGGCAAGTGGAAATAATATATTTCTGGCACTAGTTGTAGCATTGATCATTGGTGGATTATCAGGGATGTTGAATGGCGTAATCATTACTAAAGGAAAAGTGCAGCCATTTATTGCAACTCTGGCAATAATGATACTTTTAAGAGGGGCTACTATGGTGTTTACCAATGGAAGACCCATAGCTGTTCCAGCTGCAAGTGTATCACCAATTTTTAGGTGGATAGGGACTGGAGAATTATTAGGTGTACCTGTACCGGTGGTCATGATGGTTTTTGTATTTATCATATGTTATTACATTTTAAACCATACTCAATTTGGTAGACATATATATGCTGTAGGTGGGAATGAAGAAGCCTCCTTATTATCAGGTGTAAATACAGATAAGGTTAAAATATTAGCCTATACCATAAGTGGTATATTAGCTGCTGTTGCTGGAATTATAGTAACATCTAGATTATCATCAGCCCAACCAACAGCAGGAGACGGATACGAATTAGATGCCATAGCTGCTGTAGTTCTAGGAGGAACATCTTTAGTAGGTGGACAAGGTACAGTAATTGGAACAATCATAGGTGCTTTAATCATAGGTATACTGAACAACGCCTTAAATTTAATGGATGTACAATCATATTACCAAATGATAGCAAAAGCAATCGTAATATTAATTGCTGTTCTATTGGATAGAAAAGGAAAATCAAAATCAAAATAAAGGAGAGTGTTGATTTATGAAAAAGATAGGACTTTTGCATGGAGAATTATCTAAGTTAATTGCAGAAATGGCCCACCATGACACTATTTTAATTGGTGACGCGGGAATGCCAGTACCACAAGGTGTACAATTAATTGACCTTGCCATAGTAAATGGAGTTCCTGGCTTTTTTCAAGTACTGAAGGCAGTGTTAAGTGAACTATGTGTAGAAGAGGCAATTATCGATACTGAGATGAATGAAGTAAGCCCTCACATGAAAAAAGATTTAGACGAAATAGTTAAAGGTGAATTTCCATTAAGAGAAATTCACCATCAAGAATTAAAGGAGTTATCGAAAGACTGCAAAGCAGTAATTAGGACTGGAGAGTTTACTCCTTATTCAAATATTATTTTGAAAGCAGGAGTGTTGTTCTAAAGTTTTTAGCAGCATAGTGCTGTTAATATAAAAAATAGGAGGGAAGAAATGAAAGTTTTATTAGCTGGAGAATCTTGGGTAATAAACTCAACCCATATTAAAGGATTTGATCAATTTACAGAAACGAAATATGGAGAAGGAGGCAAGTGGTTAATCGATGCATTGGAAGGTGCAGGAATAGAAGTGCACTATATGCCATGTCATGTTGCTGCCAACAAATTTCCTACTAGTCTTGAAGAAATGCAAGAATATGACGTGATAATCTTAAGTGATATAGGAAGCAATACCCTATTACTAACAGAAGATGTATTTGCAAAGGGTAAGAAGATGCCAAATAGACTACAATTGGTAAAAGAATTCGTAGAGAATGGCGGTGGATTTGCTATGATGGGCGGTTATATGACTTTCCAAGGTATCGATGGAAAGGGAAAATATGCTCATACTGCTATAGCAGATATATTGCCGATAAAGATGATGGAATCAGATGATCGATTTGAAGCGCCAGAGGGAGTATATCCAACAGTAGTAGATGAATCTCATCCAATATTAAATGGTGTTTCTAAAGAATGGCCTCATTTCTTAGGATATAATATGTTATTTGAAATAGATCCTAAGGATACAATCGCAAAATGCAATGACCATGTATTTATGGCTGGAAAAGATTATGGAAAAGGAAGGACTTTTGTATTTGCCAGCGATATTTCACCACATTGGGGTTCACCAGAGTTTTTACAATGGGAATCCTATAATACCTTGTTTTCCAATATGGCCAAATGGCTATCTAAGGAAATATAATAAATATTAAAAGGAGATGTGAATTATGAAAAAGATATTAGCATTATTATTAGTTTTAGTATTAAGTGTGTCTTTAGTAGCATGTGGAACAACAGATAGTGGAGACAAAGGAACAGACACTCCGCCGCCAGGAGGAGACACAGCTGAACCAGGTGATGTAGCAGATGATACAGGAGATGAAGAATTCACTGTGGGTTTTGTAATCTCAACTCAAACAAATCCATTCTTCGTATCATTAAAAGATGGAGCGCAAGCTAAAGCAGATGAACTAGGAATAGAACTAATCGTATTAGATTCACAAGATGACTCAGCAAAAGCAGCTTCAAATATGGAAGATTTAATAACTAGAGGTGTAGATTTAATTTTAGTTAATCCGACAGACTCAGATGCTATAGTGAACAGTGTTATGTTAGCAAACGATGCAAATATACCTGTAATTACTGTGGACAGATCATCCAATGGTGGAGAAGTATTATCCTATATAGCATCCGATAATATTGCTGGTGGTAAAATGGCAGGAGAATTCATAATTGAACAACTAGGTGGAGCAGGTAAAGTTGTTGAATTAGAAGGTATCGCTGGTACGAATGCTGCTAGAGAAAGAGGAGAAGGATTCAATGCAGCTATTGAGGGAACTGATATAGAAGTCGTAGCAAAACAAACAGCTGATTTTGATAGAGTAAGAGGTCTTGAAGTAATGGAAAATATACTTCAAGCACAACCAGAAATAGATGCTGTATTTGCACATAATGATGAAATGGCATTAGGTGCTTTAGAAGCTATAAAAGCAAGTGGAAGAGACATCATAGTAGTAGGATTTGATGCAACTGATGACGCAGTAGCAGCAGTTGGAGCTGGAGATATGGCAGCTACAGTAGCTCAACAACCAGTATTAATAGGTGAAATGGGTATAGAAGCAGCAGTAAAAGTATTAAACGGAGAATCAAATGATGAAAGTGTTCCTGTAGAGTTAAAATTAGTAACTGAATAAATAAATACAAAAATAGAAGTCACTATAAAAGTGGCTTCTATTTTTTGTAGAAATTTAAGTTGAAGTTGATTTATTAAAAAAATAAAATAAAAATGTGTTGACAAATCAAATAATTAGTAATATAGTATTAAGAAATTAATATTAATTCTTATAAAGAGATGTGGAGGGACTGGCCCGATGAAGCACAGCAACCAGAATATATAATATTCAAGGTGCTAAATCCTGCAAACCATAGGTTTGAGAGATAGGAAGTTAGATGATATACGATATCTGCTTACTTATCTGAAGGCAGATTTTTTTGTATAGCCTAACAAAGTCAGCGGCCGCTAACAGATGTAGGTAAAAGGCGAATGAATTTCCTAAGATTTGCCAAGGGAACACTTGACAAAATTTAAAGCCAGTATTAAAATACTTAATAAGTTTAAACATAGAATTAAAATAAATAAAATGACTTGGAAGAGAAGAGTAAGCGTGTGAATACTTGTACAGAGAGTTCCTGATTGGTGAGAAGGAATAAGGACTAGCAAGCTGAATATGGCCTCGGAGTCTGATTGTTGAATTTTTAAACAATCACGTCTGCACACGTTATAGTGCTAGAGTATTAAGGGAGATATATCCTGCGTACTTGAAGAGGTACATTACCGTGAGGTAGGTATAAACTAAGGGTGGTAACACGAAGCTTTCGTCCCTTTGCATAAGCAAAGGGATGGGAGCTTTTTTTTATGACCTAACACAGTGAACGATAGTGAACTGATGTAGGTCAAACGCAAAGAATCCCTAATTCATGCGAGTGGAACGAGCAAATGAATTAGCTAGGATTCGCCTGCGTCACATGGCCAATGACCAAATTACTTTAAATACGAAACTATATTAAAAAACTTTAGTAAAAATAACATAGCGAACAAATCTGTGATGCCCCTACAGGACTCCCGAACAAAACCCTGCGGGGCAAATAAAGGTTGCGAGACTGCGAATCGCTGAGGACTAAATTACTTTAAATAGGAGGAATATAAAATGACAAATCTAATATACAAAATCGAAGAAACAGTAGATCAAAAATTACAAACCTACAAGGATATAGCCTTAAGTATTCATGAAAAACCAGAGGTAAGTAATTATGAATTCTTTGCAAGTAAGATATTATCAGAGCAGCTTTCGGAGGAAGGTTTTGATGTAAAACTAGATGTAGCAGGGCATCGTACAGGATTTGATGCAAGATATAAAAGTAATAAAGAAGGGCCAACTCTTGTCTTCTACGCTGAGTATGATGCACTTCCAGGAATAGGTCATGCATGTGGACATAATCTATTTGGAGCGACTTCCTCATTGGCAGCAGTAGCCCTAAAGGCTGTAATAGATGAAGTAGGGGGAGAAATCAGAGTCTATGGTACTCCAGGAGAAGAAGGTGGAGAAAATGGAAGTGCAAAAGGTAGTTTTGTAAGAGAAGGATTCTTTGATGATGTAGATGTAGCATTAGGGGTACATCCTGGATATGAACATGGTGTTACAGGTACATCCTTAGCTAATGATCCAGTTGATGTAGAATTCTTTGGAAAATCCTCCCATGCTGCAGGAGCACCTGAAAAAGGAATCAATGCATTAGATGCCATTATACAGGTATATAATGGAAGCAATGCTCTAAGGCAACATCTAACAGATGATGTAAGAATCCATGGCGTAATTACCAATGGTGGTGAAGCAGCCAATGTGGTCCCAGATTATGCCAGTGCTAGATTCTATCTTAGAGCAAAATCAAGACCAATACTGACTGATTTATATAGAAAATTTGAAAACATAGTAAAAGGTGCAGCACTTCAAACTGGTGCAGAATACAAATTTGGACTATTCCAGAATAGTGTGGATAATGTAGTGCCTACCCCATTATTTGATGAAATCTATGAAAAACACCTAAATAGATATGGTGAGCAAATAACCAAAGATAGAACAAAAGGTGGTAGTGGCTCAACAGACGTTGGCAATATAAGTCAAGTGATCCCAACAATTCATCCAAATATTAAGATATGTGATGAATATGTAGCTGGACATAGTATTGAGTTTAGGGAAGCATCAAGAAGCGAATTAGGTTTAAGTTCCATAAGGTTGGGAGCCAAAATATTAGCAAATACAGCACTGGATATTATATTAGATCCTGATTTGCTTCAAAGAATAAAAGAGCAACATAAAGAAAATATAGCCAATCAAAGCAAATAGGAGGTTCATATGATTCAATTAGTAGATATTTCAAAAGACTTTATATCAGATAAAGTGCGTGTAACCGCAGTAAAAGATGTGAACCTAACTATAAATAATGGAGAAGTTTTTGGAGTCATAGGATATAGTGGTGCAGGCAAAAGTACCTTGGTAAGATGTATCAATCTTTTAGAAAGACCTACAAAAGGCAAAGTGCTAATAGATGGTATAGATTTAGTACAATTAAAGGAAAAAGAACTTAGAAAATATCGCCAAAAAATAGGTATGATATTTCAGCAATTTAATCTACTTGGATCTAGAACAGTTTTTGACAATGTGGCATTTCCTTTAAAATATAGAGGCATTAGTAAAGAGGAAATAAAAGAGAGGGTATTGTCCTTGCTTGAGTTAGTGGGAATATCTGATAAGGTAGATGCATATCCATCTCAGTTATCCGGTGGACAAAAACAAAGGGTAGCCATAGCAAGAGCCCTTGCCACAGAGCCTAGCATACTTCTTTGTGATGAAGCAACATCAGCTTTAGATCCACAGACTACCAAATCAATTTTAAAATTACTAAAAGAAGTTAATCAAAAGCTAGGAATAACAATTGTAATTATCACCCACGAAATGCATGTTATAAAGGAAATTTGCGATCGTGTAGCAGTCATGGAAGGTGGAAATGTCGTAGAATTAAATGATGCAATTTCCATATTTTCAAATCCCCAGGCCCAGATCACAAAGGATTTTATCAATTCTACATCTAATCTGTCCAAAATGGATGAACTAATTGAGGAAAAATCAAGTGTTGTGGAATTGGAACCAGGGCAAAGAATTTGGAGATTAGATTTTCTAGGTACAGAGGCTACAAAAGAGCCAATTATTGCCGAAATATCAAGCAAATATAATATAAATCCAAGTATTATATTTGCAAACGTGGATGTTATTTCCGATACAGTACTTGGCTCACTGATTGTACTAGTTACCATATCAGAACAAGCGGAAGAGCAGGTAATAGAGTATCTAAAGGAAAAACAAATAAAGGTAGAGGTGATAAAATATGCATAGTTTAATGACCCAATATACCCCCAATTTACTTGACTATTGGCCAGAGTTTATTAAAAGTATTGGTGAAACATTACAGATGCTTTTCTTATCAGGTATATACTCTTTTGTCATAGGATTGTTTTTAGGTACTGTAATGGTAGTTACTAGAAAAGGAAATATACTTGAGAATGTTTATATATATAGAATTATTGATAGCTTGGTTAATCTATTTAGATCGATACCTTTTGTAATATTGATTACTGCCTTGATTCCAGTAACGAAACTTGTCGTCGGAACTTTTATAGGGGTTAAGGGAGCTATATTTCCACTTATAATAGGATGTACCCCATTCTTTATTAGGCAGGTGGATATGGCTCTTTCAGATATCGATCCAGGCCTGATAGAAGCAGCACAGTCCATGGGACTATCACCACTTGGAATTATATTTAGAGTTTATCTAAAGGAAAGTATACCAGGACTGGCACGTTCCACAACCATTACCACAGTTAGTTTGCTAGGGCTTACAGCCATGGGTGGTGCAGTAGGAGGAGGCGGACTTGGATCCTTTGTAATCAGATATGGTCACAATAGATATTATCAAGATATCACTTATGTTTCAGTAATTGTTATTTTAATATTTGTTACAATAATTCAATTCATAGGAAATATTATCATCAAAAAAACATCACATTAGAAGGAGTGTATATATAATGAAGAGAATAATTACATTAGTTTTAGCTATATCCATATTTTTAGTAGGTTGTAGTTCAGGTAATACAAATAGTCCAGATGGAAATGATGAAGGACCAACAGTTGTTAGAGTAGGTTTGACCGGTAGTGATTCTAAGACTTGGAATCATATTGCAGAAGAAGCGGCTAAGGAAGATATCAAAATTGAACTTGTTTTCTTTGATTCATATCCTCTTCCAAATGCTGCATTAGACTCAGGTGAAATAGAAATGAATGCATTCCAACATCATATATACTTAAATCAAGAAGTTGAACAACATGGATATGAACTATCTGTAATTGGAGAAACTGTATTAGCGCCATTAGGCATCTATTCAAAGCAAATAACAAGTATTGATCAATTAGAAGATGGAGCTAAGATAGTAATACCTGATGACGTTACAAACGGAGGAAGGGCATTGCTTTTACTTCAAGAGAATGGATTAATAACAGTGGACCCTTCAGCTGGAGAACTACCATCCCTTAAGGATATAGAAAATCCTAGAAATTTTGAGATTATAGAGCTGGCAGCTACAAATATCCCAGCATCACTTGAAGAAGTACCAATAGCTTTGATTAATTCTGGAGTAGCTAGAGACGCAGGATTTATTCCATCAGAAGATGCCATTATTTTGGAAGAGGGAAAATCCGGTGAAAATAAATATGTTAATATCATAGTAGTACGTACAGAAGATAAAGACAATGAAGTATATAATAGAATTGTAGAGCTATACCATACGGATGAAGTTAAAGAAATTATAGCAGAGGATAGCAAAGGTTCATCAATCCCTGTTTGGTAAAATTAAATTTCATATATATACCCCCACTTTATAAGTCCAAATGACAAAAAAGTGGGGGTAATTTTTTAAGTTATCAAGATAAAGTGGATAATTTGTGGATAAGCTGTTGATAATGATGAAAAATTGGGGATAATATAGAATTATAAATGAAATGATTAAATAAAAATAATTTAGGGTATCTAATAAAAGTCTGAAGGTTTATTAAATCTTTAGGCTTATCTTTGTAAGTATAAATTGAAATACTTAAAATTAGTGTTGACAACCATATGAAACTATTATACAATAATAATATTGTACTAAAATTAGTTTAGCGCTAAAGTATTATCTGATATCAATGGGAAAATTCTTTTTTAGGATTTTCCCATTGTTGAGCTTGTAAAGTAGGAGGGTAGAGTTATGGTTGAAAGAGAAGTTGCTATGCAATTAAAAGGGATTCAACATAAAGTAGGACAAATGATGCAACAGAAAATTGAGGAGTATGGTCTGACATTTGGTCATCTACATCTTATGATGAGTGTGGAGAAATATCCTGATAAAAATCAAAAGTTTTTTGCTAAGGAAATGAGATTAACCGAAGGTGCTATCAGCGGTATGGTCAAGCATCTATTAAAATCAGATATGCTTGAGCAAATACCTCTAGAGACTGATATGAGATTCAATAGATTAGTTTTAACGGAAAAAGGACAATTGATGATCGATGATTGTAAGGAAGACTTGTATGTAAAATATAGAGATATGTTTACGGATTTTTCCGAGGATGAACTGATAGAGTTAAATAGATATCTATCTAAAATCAATAAGAATTTAGATAGTATGAATAAATTAAATAATGAGAAGAATTTATAAGGATAGGAGGAATATTATGAATAAACTATTACCACATATGAAGAAATATACAGCTTTTGCTATTCTTTGTCCAATACTTATGATATTAGAAGTTTTAGCAGATGTGGCGATTCCCTATCTTATGTCAAAGATAGTTGATATAGGTATAGCAAATAGAGATATAGACTATGTTATAAAAATTGGTGTTATCATGGTGTTGGCATCCATTCTAGGAATGGTATTTGGTATATTAAGTGCCTATGCTGGTGCTAGAGCGGGATTCGGTTTTGCATCTGAGATTAGGTTGGAAACATTTAAAAAGGTTCAAAGTTTCTCCTTTGCTAATCTTGATAACTTTACTGTATCATCACTGATTACAAGACTTACAAATGATTGTAATACCATTGGGCAAGTTACAATGATGAGTCTTAGAATGGCAATTAGGGCACCATTTATGATGATATTTGCATTAATTATGTCCTTTACTATCAATGCCTCACTGGCAAGGGTATTTATGGTATCCATACCTTTAACCGCGGCTATTATAGCATTGGTCCTTACAAAAGCAAGACCTTTATTTATGAAATTACAAACAAGAGTTGATAGAGTTAATGCAATCATTAAAGAGAACTTAACAGCAATAGGGGTTGTTAAATCCTTTAATAGACAAAAACATGAAGAATTTAGATTTAAAGAGAGAAATGATTCACTAAGGGATACAGCATTGAAGGCAATATCAATAATAATTTTTGTGATGCCCGTATTAAATCTAATAATATATGGTACAATCATAGCCGTGTTGTGGTTTGGTGGACAACAGGTAGTATTGGGCACTATGGGCAGTGGTGAACTAATATCATTTGTAACATATATTACACAAGTTATGATGTCCTTAATGATGATTTCAATGTTTTTCATGCAATTATTACGTGGAATTGCATCAAAAGATAGGATTTTGGAAGTATGGAATACGGATTCAGAAATAAAGGAGATTGAACAACCTATTACAGAAATAAAAAATGGTTCCATTAGTTTTGATAATGTGAGTTTTAAATATCCGGGTAGTAAGGAATATACATTAAAGAATATTAACTTTGAAGTGAACTCGGGAGAGATTATAGGCATAATAGGGTCAACAGGTTCCTCTAAATCAACTTTAGTTCAATTAATACCAAGACTTTATGATACAACAGAAGGTAAAGTAAAGGTAAGTGGTATTGATGTAAAAGAATATGATATAGAAGGATTACGTGATCATGTAGCCTTTGTATTGCAGAAAAATACATTGTTTTCGGGTACTATTCGTGAAAACATGCAATGGGGTAATGAAGGTGCCTCTGATGATTTAATCATCAATGCCCTCAAACAAGCCCAAGCTTGGGAATTTGTTTCAAAATATGAGGATGGATTGGATCATATCGTGGAGCAGGGAGGTAGTAACTTCTCCGGTGGTCAAAGACAAAGATTGACTATAGCAAGGGCTTTAATGAAGAATCCTAATATTATAGTATTAGATGATTCAACATCTGCTGTAGATATGACTACAGATGCTAGGATACAACAAGCATTTAGAGATTTAGGAGATGTAACTACAATAATAATTGCACAAAGAATTTCATCCATACAACATGCAGACAGGATATTAGTAATGCATGAAGGAGAGATAGAATCTTCAGGTAGCCATGAAACATTACTGGAGATCTCACCAATATATAGAGAAATCTATGAATCACAGGAGAAAGGGGTGATTGGTGAATGAGTAATCAAAAACAAAAACTTCAACTGAGACCAACTAACCCAAAGGAAACCTTAATTAGATTATTTAGCTATTTTAAGTTTAATAAATCCTTATTCTTTGGAGGAATATTATTTATTATTCTTGCATCCATAGCTGAGATAGGTACCAACTCAATGTTAAGCCCTATCATTGATACATTAGTTGGAAATCATGATAAAAGCCTATTTATTAAATATATTTTAATAATGGTAGCCTTAGTTATAATTGTGGCCTTAAGTCAATACATTGGTAATTTATCAATGGCAAGATTAGCACAAAGAACGATTCACAAGATCCGTGAAGATATGTTTTCTCACATGGAGAAGTTACCAATTCCTTATTTTGATAGACACCCCCATGGTGAACTAATGTCTACATTTACCAATGATGTGGATATGTTAAATCAATCCTTGGAGCAAAGTGTATCACAGGTTATTATTTCATTTGTAACAGTTGTTGGTACATTTATTATGATGTTATATATCAGTCCGCTACTGACAGGGATAGTTGTGTTAATGTTAGGTGTTATGCTTTTTTCCGTAAAGTTTATCGGGCAGAGATCCGCAAAGAACTTTAGAAATCAGCAGTCTCAATTGGCTGATATGAATGGATATATAGAGGAAATGATGACAGGTCAAAAAGTGGTTAAGGTATTTAATTATGAAGACCGTGCCATAGATGATTTCAAAAATAAAAATGAAGAATTAAGAAAAGCAAGTACAAATGCTGCAACCTTTGGTGTTATGCTTATGCCAATTATGGGAAACTTATCTTATATATTATATGGGCTTGTAGCAATGGTAGGTGCATATTTTGTAATACAAGGTAGTATTAGTGTAGGTAATATAGCAGCCTTCTTACAATTTACAAGATCAGTATCTAGACCTATAACAATGGTTTCAAATCAATTAAATACATTATTTGCAGCTTTAGCAGGTGCAGAAAGAATATTTAAAATCTTAGATGAAGATGAAGAAATTGATGAAGGTGATGTTGAACTTGTTAGTGATTGTACTGGAAAGAATGGACTATGTTGGAGAGTTCCACGTGATAATGGAGAGTATGAAGAAATACCACTGAATGGTGATATTACATTTGAAAATGTAGATTTTGGATATGTACCAGGACAAAGAATTCTTAAAAATATTAATCTTTATGCTAAGCCAGGACAAAAGATTGCTTTTGTAGGGTCTACAGGTGCAGGAAAAACAACTATAACAAATCTTATCAATAGATTCTATGAAATAAATGAAGGAACCATATACTATGATGGTATAGATATCAGACGTATTAAAAAATATGATTTAAGAAGTACAATGTCTATAGTACTTCAGGATGTCCATTTATTTGAAGGAACTGTTGCAGAAAATATAAGATATGGAAGATTAGATGCTACAGATGAAGAAGTAAAAGAAGCGGCAAAGCTGGCTAATGCCCATTACTTTATTAAACATCTACCTCAAGGCTATGATACTATACTTACAACTGACGGTGGAAATCTATCTCAGGGTGAAAGGCAGCTATTATCTATAGCAAGGGCAGCAGTAGCTAATCCAACGATTCTTATATTGGATGAGGCAACATCATCTGTAGATACAAGGACAGAAAAACTGATATCAGAAGGTATGGATAAGTTGATGAATGGTAGAACAACATTTGTAATCGCCCATAGATTATCTACAGTTCGTGATTCTAATGCCATAATGGTACTTGAAAAAGGTGAAATCATAGAACGTGGAGATCATGAGGTTTTAATGGAACAGAAGGGCAGATATTTTGCATTAAATACAGGTGTAATAGAACTAGAGTAATAGTATAATGGAGGGGATAGCCTAGCTATCCCTTAATAAAAAAGAGACAATGATTTTTATCATTATCTCTTTTTTTATTATTGTATTATATTGATTTCCTATGGTATCTGAATGAATGTGAAGGATCTTGACCCCGGACTCCTTCTTTAGAGCCAAGTACAATCAGGCTCAAAGATTCTTCGCCTCTGGCGCAGAATGACATGCGACAAAAGAGAACCGTCCCCCATTGTCGCAGACACTGCTATCCTAGCCAGGCAAAGTAGGGGCCTACCTTGGTTGCCCTATTCTGATATTATAATTTCTTCACAAACTCAGTCTTTAATTTCATAGCACCGATACCATCGATTTTACAGTCGATATCATGATCCTCATCAATTAATTTGATATTATTAACCTTTGTACCTCGCTTTACTACAGATGAGCTTCCTTTGATTTTTAAATCCTTTATAACTGTTACTGAATCCCCATCATTTAATATAGTGCCATGAGCATCTTTATATATCTTTTCCTCTGGTACGCTATCCTCTTGAGATTCAAGGGTCCATTCGTGAGCACATTCAGGACATACTAATAAAGCGCCATCTTCATAAGTATACTGAGAATTACACTCTGGACAATTTGGTAAATTTGGCATTGTTATAATCCCCCATTCTTTATATATTGAATAATTATTTATAGTGCTTGTCAGCTCTACATATTATCACATATGGGCAATAAAGACAAATGAGCTGGATTAAATACTTAAATCCTAAAGAGTAAGCAAACAAAAAGGGACAGGAGTCCTGACCGTGACTATCTGTCCCATTGTAGGGTAGCTTTCGCTGCCCCTTAAATTCATTTATATATGAATTGGTTTATCTATTGCCCCATAGGCTGCCTCAACCATTGCTTCGGCAAAGGTAGGATGTGGATGGATCGTCTTAGCCAAATCATATACTGTCCCTTCGATTTGCATTAAGGCAACTGCCTTAGAGATCATATCACTGGCATGACTTGCCATGATATGTGTGCCAATAATTTCACCATATTCATTATCTGATATAATTTTTACAAATCCAACGGTCTCTCCGTTGGCTATGGCCATTCCATTTGCCATCAATGGGAATTTACTTACCTTAAAGTCAAGCCCTTGTTCCTTAGCTTCCTCTTCAGTAATTCCAACACTTGCTAGTTCAGGGAAGCTATATACCACAGATGGAACCAGATTATAATTTAACTTACTTGTCATCCCCATGATATTTTCCGCTGCCACGATACCTTCAGCAGAGGCTACATGAGCCAATGGGTACTTACCTATGACATCACCTATGGCATATACGCCATCTACACTGGTTTCCATTTGATCATTGGTTTCTATAAATCCTTTAGGACCTAATTTTAAGTTAAGATTTTCAAGGCCATTTAGATTTGCTTGGGTTCCAAGGAATAACATATATTTATCCCCAGAGAAAGCCTTATCTTTGCCTTTATGCTCAACTATAATTTCTCCATTTTTGACTTTCTTAAAACTGGCCTGAGAAACTACTTTTACACCATCTTTTTTAAGTTGTCTTTCCAAAGTCTTAGCCAATTCATTTTCTATAAATGGAAGTATTTGTTTTCCATTATGAATTAAGGTAACATTTGAACCTATGGAATTAAATAGAGTAGCGAATTCAATAGCATAAACATTAGCCCCAATGATTACTATTTCCTTAGGAATATCCTCTAATTGAAAAATTCCATAGTTATCCATGGCTTTACCTGATTTGATAATTTCATCTACTCCAGGTATATCCACATATTTACTTGAAGCACCTGTTGCAATTATAAGTTTATCAAAATTTATGGTTTCTCCATTAACTTCGATTTGATTTTTGTTGATAACAGTTCCCATACCATCAAAGAAATCAATTTTATTCTTTTTAAAGAGCATTTCTATTCCTGATACAAGTCGATTTACCACTGTATCTTTTCTTTCAAGTAATGATTTCCAGTCAATATCCACCCTAGAAGTATCGATACCCTTGATGCCAAATTCCTCTGCCCTTAAAATATCTTTGAAATGCTTTGCAGTTACCAACATGGTTTTAGTAGGGATACAGCCCCAATTGAGGCATACCCCTCCCAATCTATCTTTTTCTACTACAGCTACTTTTGCACCTAATTGAGCTGCTTTAATAGCTGCTACATAACCCCCAGGGCCTCCCCCTAGAACTACAATATCATATCTATCCATATCATCACCTTATCCTTTAAGCTCTTAGGAGCAACATATCTGGGTCACTTAGAAGTTCTTTTAATAGATTTATAAAATGTGATCCACTTGCTCCGTCAATGGTCCTATGGTCATAGGATAATGATACAGGTAATACTTTAGCAATTACAATTTCGTCATCTTTCACAATAGGTTTCTTTACAACTCTTCCTAAACCTAGTATTGCTGATTCAGGATAATTGATAATTGGTATCCCAAAGTGTCCACCTATTGATCCATAATTAGTAATTGTAAAAGTGCCGCCTCTTAGTTCATGAATTGCAGATTTGTTTTCTTTGGCTCTAGTACTTACATCTTCTATCACTTTAGCCAGTTCAACAATACTTAGCTTATCAGCATCCTTAACTACAGGAACCATAAGACCTCTATCTGTATCCGTAGCGATGCCAATATTATAGAAGTATTTTAGGATAAGCTCTTCACTGGCTTCATCTAATGTGGAATTAAACTCTGGGAACTTCTTCAGCGCTACTATTACAGCCTTTATAATAAATGGTAAATAAGTTAATTTTACATCTTCCTCTATTAATAAATCTTTATATTTTTTTCTAAACTCATCTAATTTACTAATATCAATTTCATCCATAGCAGTTGTATGAGGAATAGTGAATCTTGATTGGCTCATACGCTCTGATATGGTCTTTCTTATCTTCGTTAGAGGAACCCTCTCTTCAATTTCTTGAGCTGTAGCCAATGTTGGTGGAACTGGTGCTGGAGATTTTGGAGGAACTTCTTCAGCCTTAGCATTTTCTATTGTAGTAGGAGCTTCGCCCTTAGATTTTTGTATATCCTCTTTCATAACTCTACCATTTGGTCCAGTACCTACTATAGTTGATATATCAATACCTAAGTCCTTCGCCATTTTTCTTGCAACAGGAGTAGCTAGAACTTTCTTACCCTTACTTGGGGCAGTCGATAGTTTTACTTCTTCAGTACTAGGAGGTATAACTTCTGATGAAGCAATGACTTCACCTACAACACCTGCAGTTTCCTCTTCCACTGCTTCTGGCTCAGTGGATTCTACTGATTCTTCTGCCTCAGAACTTTCTCCACCTTCAATTTCTATGGTAATAAGAACTTCACCAACATTAACAGTGTCCCCTTCTTTATACATTAGTTTTCCAACTTTACCTGATTTAGGTGAAGGAATCTCTGCAGTAACTTTATCTGTTTCAACTTCTGCAACAGAATCACCTTCATTAATCATATCACCTTCATCAACTAGCCATTTCATTATGACACCTTCATCAAGACCCTCTCCTATATCAGGGAAAAGAAAATCAAATTTCATTATTCTAACCTCCTCTAATATCTAACAACTTCTAAGATTGTTTTTGCAATTCTTTCTGGGGTAGGAATATAGTGTTTTTCTCCCCTAGGTAATGGGAAGGTAGTATCAAAACCAGTCAGTCTGGTTGGTGGCGCTTCTAGATACAAGAATGCCTTTTCATTAACAATAGAGATGATCTCTGCTCCTACACCTAAGGTTTTAGGTGCTTCATGGACAACTAATATTCTTCCAGTTTTCTTAACCGATTCTATAAAACTATCTCTATCCATTGGAGCGATTGTACGTAGATCTATAATTTCAGGACTGATATTTTCATTTTTAATTAAATCCACAGCTTTTTGCACATCTCTAACCATTGCACCCCAAGTAACGATAGTGATATCCTCACCTTCTTGAAGGATCTTTGCTTTACCAATTGGAATCTCATATGCTTCCTCAGGGATTTCCTGTTTAAAAGCTCTATATATTCTCTTAGGCTCCCAGAAAATAACTGGGTCAGGGTCCCGAATTGCAGCTATTAAAAGTCCCTTAGCATCATAAGGAGTGGAAGGTATAACAACCTTTAATCCTGGTATCTGAGCATATAGTGCTTCTGTACTTTCAGAATGATGCTCCAATGCTCTAATCCCACCACCATAAGGTGCTCGAATAACTATAGGAGCTGTATATCTACCTCTGGATCTATTACGCATTCTTGCCACATGACTTATGATTTGGTTAAAGGCAGGGTATGCAAAGCCTGAGAATTGCATCTCTATAACAGGTTTCAGTCCTGTTACAGCCATACCTACTGCAGTCCCGGCTATGCCGGATTCAGCAAGAGGACTATCAAATACCCTCTCTTTACCAAACTTCTTTTGAAGATCAACAGTAGCCCTAAATACGCCACCTTCTAGACCTACGTCTTCCCCATATACTACCACGGATTTATCCAATTCTAATTCATTCATTAATGCTTGATTAACTGCTTGAACTATATTTAGAGTATTAGCCATTTTATTTACCTCCTTCTAAAAAAGATTTGTACTCAGTTAGTTGTTCCTCTAATTGAGGAGGCATAGTTTCATAATGATATTTAAATATATCATCGATCTCTGTATCTGATTTATTTTCAATGGATTCAAATGTAGACATTACTTCTTTTTCCAATTCGTCTAATGTCTTTTCTTCCCATTCATCAGTGAGTATCCCTTTATTCTTAAGATAAATTTTAAATCTTAAAATAGGATCCTTAGGTTTCCATTTCTCAACTTCTTCATCTTCCCTATATTTAGTAGGATCATCAGAAGTAGTATGTGCTCCTAATCTATAGGTGTAGGCCTCTATAAGAGTAGGTCCTTCACCATTTCGTGCTCTTTCAATAGCCTCTTTAGTAGCTGCGTATACAGCAAATATATCATTTCCATCAACTAATATACCTGGCATACCATAAGCAACAGCTTTCATAGCTATATTTTTACTCATAGTTTGTATATTTCTGTGGGTTGAAATCGCATATTGATTATTTTGAACGATAAATACAACTGGAGCTTTAAATACAGCTGCAAAGTTTAGAGCTTCATGAAAATCCCCTTCCGAAGTTCCACCATCGCCTACATAACCAACTGCAACTGACTTTTCACCTTTGATATTATTTGCCATTCCAATACCGGCTGCATGTTGTAGTTGTGAAGCAATTGGAATTGATATTGGAAGTACTCTTACACCTTCCGGCATATAGCTTCCCCATTCGTTACCATACCAATAAAGATAAATATTCTTTAGGGGAACACCTTTTACAAGCCAAGCTCCTAATTCTCTAAAGGCAGGCACAAGCCAATCTTCATCCTTCATAGCATATGCGCTACCAACTTGAGCAGCTTCTTGACCAGTATTTGGAGCGTAAGTTAACATTCTACCTTGTCTTTGATAAGATAAAGCTTTTTCATCTATTGTTCTGGTGTATAACATGGTTTTATATAGATATAAAAGCTCTTCATCTGTAAAATCTGGTAAATCCTTTTCATTAATTATTTCCCCATCAGAATTCAGAATTGAAAATTCCTTATTCTCTAGTGGATTATAATCTTCAAGACGCATAAAATTTTACCCCCTTAAATTTAAATTATACAATTGATCAACGTTCTCATATGTACTTTATATATCTCCGAAAATGAAAAGATTAAACACTAAGATATTAAATAAACAATCTTTGGTTTTTGTAATTTCTTAAAATTCCTGACATAATCTATGGTATAATACTTAAATGTGCAGTGAAACTGTAGGAGGTTTTATTAATATAAATAATACATATTGTGGAGGTAATAGTTTTATGTTTTTTATTGAAATATTAAAGGCGATTTTTCTTGGGATAGTCGAAGGTATTACAGAGTGGCTTCCCAAAAGTAGTACGGGACATATGATATTAGTAGAGGAATTTATACAGTTAAATGCATCCGCTGAATTTAAGGAGATGTTTTTTGTTGTGATTCAGTTAGGAGCAATTCTGGCAGTAGTTTTGCTCTATTTTAATAAACTAAATCCCTTTTCACCAAGGAAATCAATTAAAGAAAAAAAGGATACAATGTCAATTTGGTATAAGGTTATAATAGGTGTTATACCAGCAGGGGTATTAGGTGTATTATTCGACGATTGGCTAAATGAGCATTTTTATAATTATATAGTAGTAGCATTTACTCTCATATTATACGGTATATTATTTATAATTATAGAGAATCGTAATAAGGATAAAAGACCTATAATAAATAACTTTAATCAGTTAACTTATACCACAGCATTTTTAATAGGGGTGTTTCAAGTATTAGCATTGATACCAGGAACCTCAAGATCGGGAGCTACAATTATAGGAGCAATCATACTTGGCACATCAAGAAGCATAGCAGCAGAGTATTCATTTTTTCTATCAATTCCAGTAATGTTTGGTGCTAGTGCTTTAAAACTATATAAATTTGGATTGGATTTTACTAGTATGGAGCTAGGAATACTCATTACAGGTATGGTAGTAGCTTTTGTAGTATCCTTAGTTGCTATTAAATTCTTATTAAAATACATTAAGAACAATGATTTTAAAGCCTTTGGTTGGTATAGAATCGTACTTGGAATTTTAGTTTTAGGATATTTTGCTTTCTTTGGTGTTTAAATTTTTAATTAAATAAGAAAAAATAATAAGATATTTAGATCCTATAAAAAAAGCCTAGTAATTTACTAGGCTTTTTTTCATAACTTATTGACATATTATAAAAAAGGTGGTATTATTATCATTGATATTGATAATCATTATCAATTGATAAGGTTTGAATTATTGCTGCGCACAATAATCCAATAGAGAAAAAATACAAAAAAATATACATATACAAGGAGAAAGATATGAGAAAGTCAAAATTTTTTAATTTAATATTGCTAGTAGCAGTTTTTGCTTTAATGTTAACGGCTTGTACAAGCCAAGGTAATGAAACAGTTCAGCCTGATACGGACGATAAGGTAAATGAGTCTGTTCAACCTGATAATGACCAAGTAGATGAACCTACAACTGTTGAAATAACAGATGCACACGGAACTGTTACTGTTCCTGTAAATCCAAAGAACGTAGTAGCCTTAGACAATAGAACTTTTGAAACTCTATCTGATTGGGGAATAGAATTAGCGGCTGCTCCAAAAGCTGTAATGCCTGCGGATTCACCATATGTGGCAGATGAGTCAGTTTTAGATATAGGAAATCATAGGGAACCAAATCTTGAAATTATAGCAGCTGTAGACCCTGAATTAGTAATAGTTGGACAAAGATTTGCTAGTTTTTATGATGATATAAAAGCATTAGTACCAAATGCGGCAGTTATCGATCTTAATATTGACGTATCTGAGACAAGTGCAACACCTGGAGAAAACTTAGTAAATGGTCTTAAAGATGCTACAATTTCTTTAGGACAAATATTTGATAAAAATGAAGAAGCGGAAAACTTAGTAGCTGAATTTGATCAGGCTATAGAAAGTGCTAAATCTGCTTATAATGGAAATGATACAATTATGAGTGTTGTAGTTTCTGGTGGAAATATTGGTTTTTCAGCTCCTCATACAGGGAGAGTTTGGGGACCAATGTATGAAATCTTTGGATGGGTTCCAGCATTAGAAGTTGGTAGTACTACTTCTGATCATCAAGGTGATGATATTTCAGTTGAAGCTATTGCACAAAGTAATCCTGATTGGATCTTTGTACTAGACCGTGATGCTGCAACATCTTCTGCGGCTGATTCAGTTCCAGCCCAAGATGTGATAGATAATTCACCTGCACTTCAAAATACAAAAGCTGTTACTGAAGAAAAAATTCTTTATGCACCAAACGATACTTATACAAATGAATCAATACAAACTTATCTAGAGTTATTTGAAGATATTGGAAAGGCTTTAGCTGAGTAAAAAAGGAGTTTATAATAGTGCCAAAAAAAACAATGCAAAAGACAAGTGGAGCTGAGGATACTCAGCTCCTAGGTCATAATCACAATAGAATATGGACAAAATCTTTTATATTTGCAATTATGATTGTAATAGCCTTAGGCGTAATATCGCTGTTTACTGGGGTTTATGATATTCGAGGACAAGAGGATGGCATGAGCATGTTCTTTATAACCCGTGTTCCAAGAACAGTTGCATTAATGCTTACTGGAGCTGCAATGTCAATGTCAGGGCTGGTAATGCAACTTATTACCCAGAACCGTTTGGTTGAGCCTACAACAACTGGTACCATAGAATGGGCTGGTTTGGGACTTATTTTAGTGTACTTATTATTTCCTGCACCAACTTTACTTCAAAGAATGGCTGGTGCCATTATATTTTCTTTTATAGGAACTATGGTATTCTTTTTCTTTTTAAGAAGAGTAAAACTACGTTCATCTTTAATTGTCCCAATTATTGGAATGATGCTTGGAGCAGTTATTTCTGCAATTTCCACTTTTGTAGGTCTGGTATTTCAAATGACCCAAAATATTGAATCCTGGTTTGTGGGTTCTTTTGCTTCAGTTCAAATCGGAAGATATGAGTACTTATGGATCATAGTTATAGTTACTTTTTTTATTTTTCTATATGCTGATAGACTAACCTTAGCTGGATTAGGGGAAGATATAGCGACAAGTCTTGGAGTAAACTATAATAGAATAGTTATTTTTGGTACTGGTCTTATTTCCCTAGCAGTAGGTGTAGTAGCGGCTGTTATTGGTAATCTACCATTTTTAGGCTTGATAGTACCGAATGTTGTGTCTATCTATAGAGGAGATGACCTTAGAAGCAATTTACCCTGGGTATGTTTATTAGGTATGGGGACTATAACCCTTTGTGATATTATTTCTAGAACTATAATAATGCCATTTGAAGTTCCTGTGTCCTTAATACTTGGAACAGTTGGAGCGGTGGTCTTTATCTATATTTTATTGAAACAAAGGAGGAGGAAAAGATGACTGAATTAGGTATAAATATAAAAAGAGTTATGGGGATGGACTGTGATCTTCCTAGTGAAATTAGAAGAGCAGGTGCCTTTCGTTGTGAGAAGGATAAAAAGAGATATTGGATAATCCTAGTAACATTAGTAGCCTTGGGCTTATTAGCTTCCTATGGACTTATGGTTTATAACAATCCAGTACCTGTAGACTCACCTTCCTTTATTCCTGTTGTTAAAAGAAGATTGGTGGCCCTTACTGCTATGATTATTGCAGCAGTATGTCAGAGTTTATCTACTGTTGCCTTTCAATCAATAACGAATAATAGGGTTATAACCCCTTCATTATTAGGTTTTGAAGCACTTTACTCAACAATTCATACTTCAACAATGTTTTTCTTTGGAATTAGTACATTTGTTGGTTTTTCTGGCATTGGATTATTCTTATTCCAAATTACTGCCATGGTACTTATGTGTTTAATACTTTATGGATGGCTGCTTTCTGGAAAGTATGGGGATTTACAACTTATGCTTTTAGTTGGGGTTATAATTGGAACTGGACTAAGATCCCTGTCATCATTTATGAGAAGGCTTCTTGCCCCATCTGAATTTGATATACTACAAGCCAGACTATTTGGTTCTGTAAACAATGCAGATGCTGAATATTTTCCTATAGCAATATCAATAGTCATAGTTGCAGCAGTATTACTACTTATATTTTCAAAGAAGTTAAATCTTGTATCCCTTGGTAGGGATGTTAGTACATCACTGGGCCTAAACCATCAATTAAGTGTAATCCTTGGCCTTGTACTAGTTTCTGTATTAATGGCAGTATCCACTGCTTTAGTTGGACCACTTACTTTTTATGGTTTCTTAGTAGCTACCTTGGCTTATCAAGCAGCTCCAACCTATGACCATAGATATATATTTCCAATGGCCCTTGCCATAGGATTCTTGATATTAACCGGTGCATACTTCTTCATGTATCATGTATTTAATGCACAAGGTGTAGTTTCAGTTATTATTGAAATGTTTGGCGGAATAACATTTTTACTTGTAATTTTAAGGAAGGGGACGCTATGATAAAAATAAGTAATGCTAGAAAGGCATATTCTGATAAGGTAAAGATTGGGCCCTTGAATATTGAAATACCAAAAGCAGGTCTTACTTCTTTAATTGGACCAAATGGTGCTGGTAAATCCACTACCCTTTTGATGATTGGAAGGCTTTTGGATATGGATGAAGGATCAATTCAAGTAGCAAATATGGACGTATCGGCAACAAAGTCAGAAGACTTAGCTAAGATTTTGACCATATTAAGACAGGAAAACCACTTTATAACCAAACTTACTGTTAGACAATTAGTTGGTTTTGGTCGTTTCCCTTATAGTAAGGGAAGGTTAAATAAAGAAGATGAGATGATCATATCTAAATATATTGACTTTTTAGGACTTAGAGAATTAGAGAATAGATACTTAGATGAGCTTTCAGGTGGTCTAAGACAAAGAGCCTATGTAGCAATGGTTTTATGCCAAGAGACAGAGTATGTACTCTTAGATGAGCCACTAAACAATCTTGATGTTGCTAGATCAGTTCAAATGATGGAGCACTTAAGAAGGGCAGCAAATGAATTTGGAAGAACAATTCTTACAGTTATGCATGATATAAACTTTGCAGCTAAATATTCTGATAGAATATGTGCTATGAAATGTGGACAAATTGCCGCTTTTGGAACAGTGGACGAAGTAATGGATGGGGATATTCTAACAGATATCTTCGAAACTAAAATAGAAATTATTGATGGGCCATATGGGCCAGTGGCTATATATTAATTTTAAAATCGAATATAATTCATAAAATATAAACCCTAGTAACAATAAGGGTAGGATTTTATTTCTACCTATATTATTACTAGGGTTTTTTGTGTAATAAATCATTAATCAAATAATACTAAATACTTACCATAACCTTCTTTTTCCATATTCTCTTTTTTTATAAATCTTAAAGCCGCACCATTGATACAATATCGGAGGCCCCCTTTGTCCTTAGGTCCGTCAGTAAAGACATGACCTAGATGAGAGTCGGCATATTGACTTCTTACTTCTGTACGTATTCTGCCATGGGATAGATCCTCTTTTTCTACAATTTCAATATCATCTATTGGTTTTGTAAAACTTGGCCAACCGCATCCAGCATCATACTTATCATGAGAAGAAAACAAAGGCTCACCAGAAACAATATCTACATAGATACCATCTTCATAAATATCATTATATTCATGCGTAAATGGTCTTTCAGTAGCATCCTCCTGGGTTACATTATATTCTAAAGTACTTAATTTTTTTATAAGTTCTTCTTGACTTGGTTTAGTGTATTTTTTATCCATATTATTATCATCTCCCTAGTTTATATTACCCAAATACGACTTTAACTAACTAAAATCAATGATATATAATTTTACAAAAATACACTAGTATTAAAATCTTGTGGGCACACAAACTAATATTAATCAAAAAATAAAATGAGGTGATAATATGGCTAATAAAATATTAGATCCAAATGCAAGAAAAGGACTGAATGAAATGAAAATGGAAATAGCTCAAGAATTAGGTGTACAGAATAATCTTAACAATAATGCTGATCCAATAAATAATATATTTACAGCAGGACCAGTTGGAGGATTAATGACTAGAAAATTAGTGGAAATAGGAGAGAAACAATTAATAAATAAAAATTAAAATGAATAATTATTTTGCCCTCATATAGTGAGGGTTTTTTAAATTTAATTATGTTATAATATAATTATTAAATTTTAAGGAGAAAAAGATGGACAAAGTATTTATGGGTATTTTATATTCAATATTAGCTGGGACCATAGTTTCTGTACAGAATGTATTTAGTGCTCGTGTAAGTGATAAACTAGGAATGTGGGAAACAACACTTGTAGTACATATAGTAGGACTTATATTTGCTTTAATTATGGTATTTGCATTTGGAAATGGTAATTTAAAAAATGTAGCTGAAGTAAATAAAGTCTATTTATTAGGTGGATTATTAGGTGTATTAATAATATTTACAGTAGCAAATGGAGTTACTTTACTAGGTGCATCATTATCCATATCTTTAATGGTTATAGCACAATTATTTTTTGCTACTATAATAGATACGTTTGGTTTATTTGGAACTGAAAAAATATCTTTTGATATTACAAAAGTTATTGGTTTGGCTATTATGGTTGTAGGAGTTGTGGTGTTTAAATCAAAAGGATAAATTAAAACCTAAAATTGCTAGGATAAATATCATCTGGAGTAGGAAAGATAATATTGAAGAACAAAATATACCCAAAAGGAGAAATTTTATGTCTAATAAACCAAAACCAGATGATAGAAGAGATAACGTAAATAAAATACAAGAAAATATTGATAATACAATAAAAAACTATAGGCTGGCAGAAGATATGATATCACTGACAGACGATGAAAAGACAAGAAGAGATTTAGAAGAAAAAAATAGAAGAAGATTGGAATCCCTAGAAGGTATGAAAGAAGAAATCAGGGATGAGGCAGAACACGCTAAAAGATTTAAGTAATTGTAAAAAACAGGGACACGGGGTCTTTGTCTGACCCCATGTCTCAGTTTTATCTTTGTCCCTTATATTCAGCTAATAAAAGCCTTACTACTCCGTTATAGCTTCTAACCCCATCTTCTTGATTGTTAGCCTTTAGGTAAGTATCATTCATGTTATTTACAGATTTTCTTAGTCTTCCTTCTTTAGTCTTCCAGTACTCCCCTGCAAATTCTAAGTCCCTTTTTACACTATCACTTAATTCAGTATAAAGAAGCATATAATCATCACGACTTTCTATATATACCTCGTTCATCAAGTAATTCATAGCTAAATAATAGCCTGAGTATTGGAATCTTTCATCAGGGTTATTTATATTTGCTTTATATGCAATAAAGTTAGCCTCGTCTTCTTTGGCAAATCCTCTTTGGTGTGCCATTTCATGGGATATAGTGGATAGTAGACTTTGATTAGGAATATCAGTGTTTATAGTTGGCTCAGAGGTAAACGGAATATATATCCCTGTTATTCCAGTATAACTCATGTATTTAGATAAAAATACAGGTTTAATCCGACCGTATTTACCACCCAAATCTATATCCCCTACCTTATAATTTTTAAATCCATCATTGGCTATATTGCCTAATTGCTGTAAATTTTCCTCTATTAACAATATGCCATTCTCATCTTCTGGTAAAAGCTCTCTCATCTCATTTGTTTTTTCTATCATAATGGCAGTCAATTCTTTTAACTCACTATAGGTTGTAGGTGAGTGATTTATGTTGGCTAATATTAAGTAGTCTTGTCTAAAATAATTAAAACCCCATAAAAAATAAAACAGAACATATACACTAGCAAGAAGCCTAATGGCGTAATGAAATATCTTTCTAGGATTATTAAGAATAAATCCAGGTTTGAGTATAATAGTAATAATTGCAATTATAATGAACAAGACCATTAGAACAAATAAAATCTCTCCAATAGAAAAAGGAATAATCCCGCTTAAAAAACCTAATAACTTTGCTATGTATGGATAAGCCGTTGCTGAATAAAAATTCTCAACTAAATTAGGATAATTTGCAGCAAAAGAAAGGATTATTCTTGTGAACAAGGCTAAAGATAATAATATAAGAGTTATACTCCACCTGTTGGATCTATAGGCTTTCTCATAATTAGTTTTAAATAACATATCCTTTTATATAAACCTCCTTTCAAAATAGTCATATACTTATTATATACTATAGTATAGTCTCATAGAAATATATTTTGTTTTGAAATATTCCATGAACCTTCTCAAGTTTTAGTTTACCAAATAATTGATAATGATATAATTAAGATATAGGATTTTCTTGTAACATGGAATTTGGGAGATGAACAATATGGACCTTATGATCGAACTATAGATAGGTTAAAGAAAGAGGGGATTCAATGGTTAATATAGATGTAATCAAGCGGAGATTAAATCAACTATCATCAAGAATTACTAGAAAAAAATATATTATGTCCTTGTTTATGTCAGTTTTGATTATTTCTTCTGGTTTGAGTGTAGCATGTAGTATTATACCTGTAGAAAATCTTGAAACAAACAAGTCGGATGAATTATATAAACTTAAAGGTACCTATATAGGAGATAACTCGAAGGTTGGCAATATAATTAATCTTTTAGATTTTCCTGAAGAACTGACTCCCAATGGAATAGAACTATTTACTGATGAAGAACCTTTTGGACTGCAAATAAATTTCCAAGCTAGGGATGAAGTCATAGGGGCTAAATTTTGGTCTTCTGGTTCAGACTATATCTGGAGATCACCATCCGTGATATTATTCTCACTTATTGACAATTTGGATTATATTCAATATACAATAGTTGGTGATAATCTACTTCAGTCTACAGTTCATACAGATAGAGAAGCTGCAGATACTCTAACAATGTCAACATTAGGGCATAAAGTTTCAGAAGTAGGGAATAGTAAAGAACTCTTTGAGGAATTTTATAATATATATAGTTCTGATGAAAGTGTGGATGGAACAGTAGAATATTTTGCATGGGAATATATCAATAATGAAATCAAAATGTACGAAAATGCTGAATGGGCAGATTATAAATTTATAGACCAGGAGATTATAAAATTAGAGAAGTTATCAACCTTTGATAATATACTTTCATCTCCAGTTGAACTATGGAGATTGGAGTATAGATTAAAACCCGAGAACCCTGAAGAGCTTGTGTTGGCAGGGGGCTTAGAGATAGTAGATGGTTGGTTAATTGACAATGGTATCAATGGGAAACCTCATCTGGCCTTTACTCATGATAATGGAGATTTAGTATACTTAGGAAATGCAAATGCCATTGAATTTGACCTAGATACTTTAGCATCACAGGAAATAGCCATTCGAATTATGTTAGAAAATATGGAGATCCTACCTAGGGTGACCTATGAGGGTAATCATGTGGTTATTAAATTCCCCTTATCTACTGGTGAAACAGCTCAGCTACTATTATCACAACCTATCAAACAAGGGAATGGAGGCATATGGGTAGTTGAAAGATGGATGGACGGCAACGGATATATCTACCACCATATTCCCATTCATGATATAAGAATAGAAGAACACTATAGAGATTTACAAGAACGATTTGAAAATGGAGAAAACTTATTCTTAGATAAGCCTGTTGATGTAGCAATGTTTTATATTAATCTCGACCTAGGGCAGGTTCAAGTTGATGAGAGTGATTTAGAAATCATCAATCCAGCCACTGTAGAAGATTTTCTTAAAACACCAGAAAGTGACTATATAGGGTATATAACAATGATGTCAATTGACGAAGAATTGTTTCATCTAGATAAGATAGAGTTTCTTACACAAGAGGATGAAGAACGAGCTTCAGAGCTAGGTATTGATACGAATTATGATATGCCTTCCGGTTTCTATGTTCATAATCCAGAGACCTACCCTGATGCATTTGATACATCCGATGAGACCAATTATTTGTTACTAGATTATAATAATCTCTCAGAGCATAAAAGTGTATCAAAAGAAGAGTTTGTTGAATATAATAATAGTTTAGGCTATAGCCCACTCTATCATATATATACAAGGAATGGATATGTCAGGCTAATCAAGGAACAATATATACCTTAACGTGGAAATACTGAATATTAATTAGATATATTTTCTATTGAACCTATCCACTAATAAATGATATACTCTATACAAGGATAATAGATACGGGGGAATCTAATATGGAAGATAAGACTTTTGAATTACTGGAAAAGATATATTTAGAGTTGCGACAATTTAAACAAGAAACAAATGAGCGGTTTGATGGCATTGATAGCAAGTTTGATGGTATTGATAGTAAGTTTGATGGCATTGATAGTAGATTTGATGGTATTGATAGTAGATTAGATAGAGTTGAAGGTCGTATTGTTAAAATAGAAAATGATCATGGTCAAAAGTTAAATGCACTGTTAGACGGATACAAACAAAACTCCGAAGCTATAACTCAAATTAATCATAAATTAGATAGACTAACAGATCGGGTAGAAAACCAGGAAATAAAACTTCAAGTCTTAAAATCAGTAAAATAAAAGCTAAGTGGCTGGGCCACTTAGCTTTTTTAAACATTAAATCTAAATAATACGACATCCCCATCTTGCATAATATAATCCTTACCTTCGATTCTCACAAGTCCTTTTTCTTTAGCAAGAACCATGTTGCCAACGGACATTAAATCGTCGAATGAGATGGTTTCAGCTCTTATAAAGCCTCTTTCAATATCTGAATGAATTTTGCCTGCTGCCTGAGGTGCTGGGGTACCTTTTTTAATCGTCCAAGCTCTAGTTTCCATAGGTCCAGCAGTTAAGAAACTCATAAGTCCTAGAAGATTATAGCTTGCTTGGATTAACTTATCTAAGCCAGATTTTTCAAGGCCTAGGTCATTTAGAAATTCGATCTTTTCATCATCTTCAAGTTGGGATATTTCTTCCTCAATTTCAGCACTTACAGCGATGACTTCCGCATCTTCTTCTTTAGCAAATTCTTTAACACGTTGCACGTATTCATTATCATCACTATCTACTAACTCATCTTCACTTACATTAGTTACATAGATAATAGGTTTTGAACTTAGTAAATTAAAGGATTTAATCAACTCAGATTCTTCTTCGGATAAGTTCATGGTTCTTATGGATTTACCTGCTTCAAGATGTTGAAGTATTTCCTTAATTAGCTCTACTTCCTTTAGAAGTGATTTATCTGATTTAGCTGCTCTACTACTTCTTTCAAGTCTCCTATCTAACAACTCTATGTCTGAAAGCATTAACTCTAGATTAATAGTTTCGATATCTCTGATAGGATCGATATCACCATCAACGTGAACGATATCTGAGTTTTCGAAGCATCTAACTACATGAACAATTGCGTCAACTTCTCTTATATGAGATAAGAACTTATTTCCTAGCCCTTCTCCTGTACTTGCCCCTTTAACTAATCCTGCAATATCACAGAATTCTATAGCTGTTGGGATTATTTTTTTGGAGCCATGAATAGTAGCTAGTTTTGCTAATCTTTCATCAGGTACATCTACTACTCCAATATTTGGCTCTATCGTACAAAATGGATAGTTTGCAGATTCAGCTCCTGCTTGAGTTATTGCATTAAACAGTGTACTCTTTCCTACATTAGGTAGGCCTACAATTCCAAGTTTCATTACGTCTTTCCTTTCTATATGAATAAATTTATCTTATATTTTCTCTTTAATCACAATAATATATTATACTATATAAATCAATAAGCTGCAAAATAAATAATAAATAGTTTTTTAACCCAGGTTGTTTTTATTACCTACTTAATATAAAATAGTAGTAATTATTGATTTGATAGATTAGATGGAGTGATATATTTGAATGAAAAGGAATTAGGCTTGGCAGGAGAAGGTTGCAAAATTATTGCGCCTTTTAATGATAAGAAACCACTTAAAGAAATAGAAAGAAGCATTATAAAAACTTATAGAAAACATATATGGAGCAAGTTTATAAAGGCCATAAAAGAGTATCAGCTTATAGAAGATGGAGACAAAATAGCAGTAGCTATATCAGGTGGCAAGGATAGTCTTCTTATGGCAAAGCTATTTCAAGAATTACATCAATATGGCAATCAAAACTTTGAATTGGAATTTATAGCAATGGATCCTGGATATCATTCTGAAATACGGACTTTATTAGAGGAAAATTGTGAGTATTTAAATATACCAGTTGAAATATATGATACAGATGTATTTCAGGTAGCTAATAAAATAGCAGGGGATTATCCATGTTATATGTGTGCCCGTATGAGGCGTGGTGCCTTATATAGTAAGGCCCAGGAATTGGGCTGCAATAAATTGGCACTTGGACACCATTTCAATGATGTAATAGAGACCACTATGTTAAATTTATTATGTAATGGAACAATGAAAACCATGATGCCAAAGTTAAAGGCACAAAACTTCAAAAATATGGAACTTATAAGACCACTCTATTTAATAGAAGAAGAATATATTAAAAGATTTATTCAAAATAGTGGCATATGGCCATTAAACTGTGCTTGTATGGTTGCAGCCAAAAAAATAGGTAATAAAAGATTTGAAATAAAGGATTTAATTGAGAATTTAAAGCCTACTTTTGCAAATGTAGATATTAATATCTTTAGAGCATTAGAAAATGTAGATATGAATGGTGTCATAGGTTGGAAAGAAGATGACGAGAAACATTCATTTTTAGATGATTATTAAACCTTATGAGAATATTGAAAAAGTATATAAAATATATTGACAGTAGAAAATATATTTTATATAGTAGATTAGATAGATTGTTATAATAGAATATTTGAATTAAAAACTAATAAGCAGATGGGCGGCTTTCAATACCCATTTGCTTTTTTATGTTCAAAATTAGAAAGGAAGAGAAGCATGAATAAGTTATTTAAAGATAAGGAGTTTTTCCTTACAATCATTTCATTGGTTATTCCTATAACATTACAGAGTTTAATCAGTTCATCATTAAATATGGTGGATAATCTAATGATAGGAAAGTTAGGAGAAGGTGCTATTGCAGCTGTTGGATTAGTAAATCAATATTTCTTCATTTTTATGTTATGCTTATCTGGTATAAATGCAGGTGCCGGTATATTTATGTCACAATTCTGGGGTAAAAAAGACATTAAAAATATAAGAAAGATGCTTGGATTGGATTTAGTACTTAGCGTAATAGTTTCTATAATTTTTTCAGGATTTGCTATTTTAGCTCCAGAAATCATAATAAAAATATTTACCAAGGACCCCATGGTTGTTGCCCTGGGAACAGAATATATTAGGGTGATATCTATAACATTTTTAGTTACATCTATAACACAAGCTTATTCTACAGCTTTAAGATGTATAGGGGATGCAAGACAACCTATGTTTGGAAGTCTTATAGGGATTTTTACAAATGCCTTTTTAAACTGGGTATTGATATTTGGAAATTTTGGTTTTCCGGCCATGGGAGTAGCAGGTGCAGCTATAGCTACAAGTATAGCAAGATTAGTTGAAATGGCGTATATTTTAGTTGCTGCCTATAAATCCAATGATGTTATACCTTGCAAAATAAAGGAGATTATGGGCTTTAACTCTGATTTTGTAAAAATTTATTTTAAAACATCTTCTTCAGTAATAATAAATGAGTTAGTATGGTCTTTAGGTTTAAGCGCATATTCAATAATATATGCAAAAATAGGAATCAGTGAGGTAGCAAGTATGCAGATAGCAAACACCATAAATAATATGTTTATGGTGTTATGTATAGGGTTAGCCACTGCAGCCTCCATTATGATAGGAAATAAAATTGGAGAAGGAAGAGAAGATTTGGCCACTAACTATGCAATGAAACTAGGTATATTGGCTCCTATGGTGGGAGTAGTATCTGGAATTGCACTATGGTTATCAGCGCCATCCATAGTGGGTATATTTAATATTAACGCTGGAACAGCAAAAATGACAATAGATGTTCTTGGGATTATGTCAATATTTGCCCCTCTTAGGTTTTTTAATGTATTAATGATTGTAGGAGTATTTAGAGGTGGAGGAGATACTACTTATTCTATGTTAGTACAACTTGGAACCATATGGTTATTTGCAATCCCGGCAGGGTTTATAGCTGCTGTTTACTTTAAGTTATCTTTACAGGTCGTATTTTTTATACTTACTTTAGAAGAGGTTGTAAAAATAGGATTTGAAATAAAAAGGCTCCGTTCTCATAAATGGCTTAAAGATGTATCAAGTAATATGGACATCTTGGAAGTAACAGTCTAAAATTTATCTTAGTCTAATAGATGTATCCATAATTATGTGCTATTATATTTATAGACAATATAATTTGGCTTTTTTAGGGGGAATAGTATTGAAACTAAAAACCACATCATTTAATGTTCTTCGACTTGTATTAGGTTTATTTGTTTTTGCAGCAGGATCAGTATGTGTATTAAATGCAGCCATCGGTGTAGCGCCTTGGGACGTCCTTCATCAGGGAGTGTCCAATGTTACAGGAATAACAGTTGGTAGAGCAAATATCTATAGCGGAGTTATTATAATAGTTATTGATATACTTCTAGGTCAGGCCATAGGCTGGGGTACCCTTGCTAATATGTACTTAATAGGAACATTTATTGATTTATTAATGTTAAATAGCCTTATACCAAGCTTTGAAAGTTTTGTAGCAAATTTAATACTCTTATTTGTAGGAATAGTACTTCATGGACTTGGCGTATATTTGTACATTGCAGTTGGTTGGGGGGCAGGACCTAGAGATGGTTTGATGGTTGTATTAACCAATAGAACAGGAAAGTCCGTTAGATTGATTAAAAGCTCTATAGAGGTTTGTGTTGTTGCAGTAGGGTTCTTGCTTGGTGGTAATTTAGGTGTAGGTACTGTTATAATGGCAATATTAAGTGGTCCAATATGGCAATATTTATTTAAATTATTAAACTTTAATGTAAGTACTGTAGAGCACAGATTTATTCAAGATGATATACTTTTATTAAAGGAAAAGTTTATAAAAGCAGATGATGTTAATTAGGGAGACAGGGGTCTCCCTTTTCATTTTTATTACAACTGAAAAACTTGATTATTATGCTCTATATCCACAATATTAGTAGATACACTACCTATTTTGTGGATAAATTTTGGGGAAATCTCATACTTATCCCAAGCATGCATTGGAAAAAAATATTTTGGTTTTATTTCTTCTATAAAATGCTCGCCACCTAGGTGGAAATATTCTTCTAGTCTAGGATCCACGGGGAAGAATGCTATATCAATATCTAAGCCTGCTTCCTTGATTCTTTGAACTTTTTTCTTAAAGGAATTTTCCATATCTGCCTTTTCTTTATCCGTATCATCATCCCAGTACCACCAGTTTAGGTCCCCAGCGTGGAAGATATTAATTCCGTCAACACTAACTAAGAAAGATACACCTTTATCAGTGGAGCCAAATGTTTTTACCTGAACATCATTGATTGTACTTTCCTTGTATGGACCCATAAGAGTAATATTTTTCTCTTCTTTAACTTCTATATCATTACTTAGTATATAATTGATGTTCTCATTGTCCTTTTTCCAATCCAATATTTCTGGATTAAAGTGATCACCATGATCATGAGAAGAAAACACATATACATCCCTATCATTCTTTAGGTTAATATCACCCTTATAATAATCAAACACTAAGAATTTATTTCCCAATTCTACTGTAAAACCACTGTGTTCAATATGTTCTACAACTACATTTAATTTACTCAACTATCATCTCTCCTTGTATCATATGATTTAGTTTATCAAAAAGATCCATTGGTGTCATTCTGAAAAGTATGCGACGAAGAATCCCTTTCCTTTCCTTTATCAAAATTTTTACCCATATCACAAATAAATTAACATTACACATAATTTACACAAATCAAACATAATATTTTGACAATTTACTATTAAAATAGAGTTAATAAAAGAAGGAGGAAATATTATGGATGATAAAAGAGATTATAAAGATGTAAATTTCGAAATTGTAAATACACAAGAAGAAAAGGCAGATGAAATTAATAAAAATACGAGTAGTAATTATGAATATACGAGCTACAATGAAAAACAAGGTAAAAAAAGAGGATTTAAAGGGAGCTTTATGTCCTATATATCAATTGCCTTAGTTGCATCAATCTTAGGAGGGCTTGTTGCAACATATGTAGGACCGAGTCTATTCGCCAGCTTAGGCTTAACTACTGTTGCTAGACAATATCAAGCTGATCCTATAAATATAGTTACTTCAGATGATATCAATACCATATCAGCAGTAGTTAAGAAAGCAATGCCTAGTGTAGTCGGTATTACAACTGTAGAAACTCAAGCTTCCATCTTTGGAAACCTAAATAGGGAAGGCCTAGGATCTGGAGTAATAGTAGATAGTGATGGATATATATTGACCAACTCCCATGTAGTGGGAAATGGTAATGCAAATAAAATAACTGTACTTTTTGATAATGGAGAGCAAGCACCTGCAACGATACTTTGGAATGATGCTACATTGGACCTAGCTATGATAAAGGTAGATATCACCAATCTTCCAGTGGCTGAGCTTGGAGATTCTGATAGCTTAGATGTTGGTGAAATTGCCATAGCAATAGGTAATCCATTAGGCCTGGAATTTCAAAGGACTGTAACATCGGGTATTATCTCCGGACTTAACAGATCTATTCAGGTGGATCAATCCAATATCATAGATGATTTGATACAAACAGATGCATCTATTAACTCAGGAAATAGTGGTGGGCCGCTTCTTAATAAAAATGGTGAAGTAATAGGCATCAACACAGCTAAGATACAAACAGCAGAAGGCTTAGGATTTGCAATACCTATAAATTCAGCTAAGGTAATTATAGAAGAGGTAATTAGTAAGGGAACTTTTGATACAGTGGTAATGGGAGTGAAGGTTCTTGATATTGAAGAGTACCAAGCAAGGCTTGGAATAGATTTGGGAATCGAAGATGGTATCATAGTTCTTGAGGTAGTATCTAATGCAGCTGCAGATAAATCAGGAATAAGAGTTGGGGATATTATAACTAAAATGGATGATGAAGCGATAGACTCCACACTTAAACTTAAGAAGTCACTATTTAAATATAAAGTAGGAGACAAATCAACCCTGACAATATTAAGAAATAATGTGGAAGAAAAAGTAGAAATTGAATTTACAGATATGGAATAGAAAAATAGATTAATATGAAAAAATGTGGATGATATTAAAATAATTATCATCCACATTTTTGTTTATTGTATATAAAACTTTTCTAAATACTCCTCATAAGTCATTTGTCTATCATTAAATGATCCATCGTCTTTGATCTCAATAATCCTATTTGCTATTGTTTGGATAAATTGATGGTCATGGGAAGTAAATAATACATTACTTTTAAAATCACGTAGACCATTATTAACAGATGTAATGGACTCTAGGTCAAGGTGATTTGTAGGCTGATCAAGTAATAGAACATTGGAGTTGGAAAGCATCATCTTTGAAAGCATACATCTTACCTTTTCTCCACCTGATAATACCTTAGCTTTTTTCAAAGCTTCTTCTCCAGAGAATAACATTCGACCTAGAAAACCTCTTAGGTATATTTCACTTTTCTCTTCGGAGAATTGTCTTAACCAATCAACTAAACTTAAATCAACATCATCAAAGAATTCTGAGTTATCCTTAGGGAAATATGATGTGGTAATAGTTTGACCCCATTTATAGCTTCCACTGTCAGCTTCTAAATTGCCCATTAGTAACTCAAATAAAGCAGAAATAGCTAATTCATCACCTATAAATGCAATCTTATCCCCTTTATTCACTCTAAAGCTAAGATTGTCGATTAACTTTTCACCATCTACAGTTATTGAAAGGTCTTCAACAGTTAAAATTTCATTACCTACTTCTCTTTCCATTGTAAAACCAACAAAAGGATATCTTCTAGTTGAAGGTTGAATATCATCTAGAGTGATTTTCTCCAATAACTTCTTACGAGATGTGGCTTGTTTTGATTTAGAAGCATTGGCAGAGAAACGAGCAACAAAGGCCTGTAACTCTTTAATCTTATCTTCTTTTTTCTTGTTTTGATCCTTCATCATTTGTAGTGCCAGTTGACTTGATTCATACCAGAAATCATAGTTTCCAGTAAACATCTTGATCTTTGAAAAATCAATGTCTACCATATGAGTACATACTTCGTTTAAAAAATATCTATCATGGGAAACAACGATAACTGTTCCTTCAAAATCACCTAGGAACTCTTGTAACCATCTAATGCTTTTTACATCCAAGTGGTTGGTAGGCTCATCCAGTAAAAGTATTCCTGGTTTACCAAATAGTGCCTGAGCCAATAATACCTTTACTTTTTCATTACCTAAAAGCTCTTCAACCTTTTTGTAATGAAGATCAGTACCGATACCTAAGCCTTGTAGTAGTGAGGAAGCCTCACTTTCAGCACTCCATCCGTCCATCTCTGCAAATTCTGCTTCTAATTCTGCTGCTTTTATACCATCTTCATCGTTGAAATCTTCTTTGGCATAAATAGCATCTTTCTCCACCATTATTTCATAAAGTTTTTTATTACCCATAATAACAGTTTGAAGAACTTCACAATCGTCATATTCAAAGTGATCCTGTTTTAAAACAGACATACGAATATTCTTATCAATGGAAACCTCTCCTGTATTAGGCTCTACATCACCAGAAAGTATTTTTAAAAATGTACTTTTACCAGCTCCGTTAGCACCTATAACGCCATAGCAATTACCTGCAGTAAACATTAGGTTTACATCTTCAAATAACTTTTGTGCTCCATATCTTAAACTTACATTACTTACATTTATCAATTTTGAATCTCCTTATCTAATAATTATATCAAGATATTATACCATAGATTGATAGTATAGACATAGTAAATAAGAATTATTTACTGGAAATTTTTCTAATGTATATATCTCTTAGAAGCTATGACCTGACTTAACTCAATTGTAAGAATTTCCTCGTTTTCCACTAACTCAATTAGATCTTGAGCATTGGCATAAACAAGGGTCCCATAGGTTTTTACCCCGTTTTCTTCAACATAATCCAAGGCTTCCTCGTAATACTTGTATCTATTAGGACGTTTTTCTAATACATTGATAGCATCTTTTCTATCTACAGTATACTTTAGTAGATCTTTGAAGTGTAATTCATATCCCCTTGGTTCAATACGTCTTGCTTCGCGGTCAAAACCTATAGGATGAACTAGCCATTCTATATAATCAAATGCAGGGTATTTTTCTATGTCAGGCTTATCCACGGTTAATTTTGTTGATCTTGTTGAAAATCCCAGTAAATCAGAGACTCCCTCATTTGGTGAAGCTATTCTAATTCCTACCCAAACAAAGTCTATATTAGGATAGGCTAACTCCAATTGATGCAATTCCTCCATAGTCAAATCAGTTTCAAATGTAATCCAAGAAGAAGTATATGAGACAGGACTTAATTGTTTGACATGACTTATCACTCTTTCTTTTTGCTCTTGAGCGTCTTGTGCCGTCATCCAGTCAGGAACTCTTATTGTTTTAAAGTTGAATGACCTGTCATTAGTCCAGCTAGTATGATTAGTAATATTCCAATTTCGCTTTATTTTAGAATATACATAGCTGGTTTCTTCTGTAAAAAGATTAGTACGAAAATAACTAATATCATATTTACCAAATCCTAATCTATCTATATCTACAAGACTAGATAAAGTGTATCCAGGATAATTTAGTTCAGTAATAGCCTGCATATCAAAATAAATATCATGTTCAACTTCCCCCACTGTGACCGTTGAGGGATTATAAAACAGACGATCAACTAAGGGGGAAATTATAAAAAATATTCCAAAAATCAAAGCTATCATTATACCTACGGATGCAACTACTACCCTTCTCAATCTACTATTTACACTTTTTTTGATATTAATGGATTCGTCCTTGTATTGCTCATTTTCCCAAGTTGTTCCGAAATCTAAATCTATCTTATCGGCAAGGTATTCTTCAATG
>JAAYGX010000005.1 GCA_012735585.1 Tissierella sp. | reverse complement strand
CTTTTTGTATGTTCTAATAGTAAATGAATTTGACCATGACATGATTTTATATGAATTAAAGAGTTTCCCTATCAGTGGTTTCTTATAGTATAATAATTATATAAAATGTATTATTAGTTAAATTTAACGTAAAAAATCAAGTAACAAAGGAGGATACAAAAATGGAGTATACATATGAAAGTTTTAAAGAAAGTGCAGACTATATATTGGGGCGAATTGATTTTAAACCTGAAATTGCATTAATTTTAGGATCTAGTCTAGGAACTTTATCAGAAGAGATAAAAAATCCAGTCATTATTGATTATAAGGATATACCAAACTTTTTAAGAACTACTGTTGATTCCCATGCAGGTAAGCTGATTATAGGTGAATTAGGAGGCAAAAAGGTAGTTTGTATGTCTGGTAGGTTTCACTACTACGAAGGATACGAATTTGAACAGCTTGTCACACCAATAAGAGTTTTTCATCTACTAGGAGTAGAAACAGTTATCTTAACAAATGCAGCAGGTGCTGTGAATACCTCATATAAAACTGGAGAAATAATGATTATAGAAGATCATATTAAACTAACAGGAGCCAGCCCAGTTAGGGGACCAAATATTGATGAATTTGGACCAAGATTCTTTGATATGTCAAATACTTACACAAAAGAATATAGGGATTTAACTAAAAAAATTGCCGGGGACTTAGGTATAAAGATTAATGAAGGTGTTTATTTTTATTGTACAGGCCCTCAATTTGAAAGCCCAGCAGAAATTAGAGCAATTAGGGCTTTAGGCGGTGATGCGGTAGGTATGTCAACTGTAACAGAGGCTATAACTGCTGCACATTGTGGTATGAATGTTCTAGGACTTTCCCTTATGACTAATATGGCGGCAGGGGTGCTTGATCAACCTGTGACTACAGAAGAAGTAGATGAAACTGCAGAGAAGGCAGCCGATGAGTTTAAAATATTGCTTAGAGAAATTATTAAAAATATGTAAGGTTAGGCTGTTATTAAATCTATAAATAAAAACTATGGGAGTTCTAAGGAGGACACTGGAAGGTATGATAAACTTTCTCAATGGTCCTAGTTTAAAAACTCTCATAGTTTTGCTATTTTTCATATCCAAATAGTGTAAGTTGATTTATACCATGTACACATACTTCGATCTCAATAGCATCTAATTGTACTATATTACCAAGAAGACCTAAACCAATATGGGCTCCAACAAAGGAAGTCTCTAGGTAACCAATTACTTCCCATGGATTAGATGATTGTAATACCATCTCCGTTATATCATGCTCAATAGGCGTGGTTAGATGATTAATAGTTCCTATTAATGAAAGATTTATTTGTTGTAATTCAATCCAGTTTTCCAGAGAACTAGGCCGCCAATAGAGTATCATAGAACTAACACCTACTGCTACAGTTAAACTAAGACGACAATAAAATTTAATAATAACCTGCTTTTATCCGTCTCAGGTGTCCAAATAGTTGTATTGGTTTGAGCTATAGAAAAAGTATTATAAATTATAATATCTGATGGATATTCTATTTAGATAAGGGTTCAAGTTTGTCATCTTGAGCAAAGGACAGGCTCTTTAAGCTATCGGAACATGAAATACCTCAATTATCGCGGCATGAATAGAATCATGTCAGATTTCTCGGCTACCTTATAAAAGCATAGAGATAAATTGTAGAGAAATAGGAACACCATCAGTAGGCGGAAACTCTACCTCCAATACAAGGATACCTTCTTTAACTATATAATTAATGTTTGGTTGAATTACTCCATTAACAAAGAGATTTTCATAGGAAGTCAGATTAGGATCAAGAATTCCCATATAACCATACATAGTTAATTCATCTTCATTTGTGTACACCTTCTCCCCATTGGAAAGAGTATTATACTGAGAAATTTCTGCCTTTAATAATTGATTATTACGATCTTTCATGATGAAATATTCAAGAATAATCGGCACCCCTTCTATGGGAATATCTTCTGTTAACAGGGTCAAAAGGCCGGTTTTCACTGTATAATTAGATTTTGGCTGCAATACTCCATTGATAAATAGGTTAAAGAATGTAAGCCCACCTGGATCAGGGATACCTAAACTACCATAAATAGTCAGTTCATCTTCATTTGTAAATTCTTTCTTTATTCCATCTGAAACAGTATTATATTGATAGTTTTCTCCTCTAAGAATATTATTATCGATACCGCTAAAGAATCCTGTGACTTCTGCTATCATAACAACTGTAGTATAAGGATTTAAACATCCTATATTCCAAGTTATGAGACTGTCTTGTTGATGCACTATGCCTTGGTTGAAGCTTAGAACATCAAAGGTATCTAAATTATCTAATAGCAATGTATCCTTTACAATTACATTATGAATAGGGACACATCCATCATTGATTATTTTAATTTCAAATATCCAGGTATTTAAATTACTAGGATTTACTTCCAAAGGACCTGCTATGATGTGTTTTTCAATACCTATACTGCCAGGGATATTGGGGCATGGAATACACCTTGGTGCACATGGAAATGGGGTTACATAACATGTTCGAAAATTATGCACAGGACTTAAAACTCTTATGGCCTCACCAGCAGATATATCAGATACTATTAAATTATTGGAATGTGTATTGATTCCCATTGCAAAACTTCTGCCTATAAACCGTATACCATCGGCCGTAAATAGGCCATCTAAAATAATAGTTGTAGTGGCAGTTTGTCCAGGACTTAAAATATCTATATTCCATGTGATCGTTTTATCCTCTATAGAGATATTTCCCTTTGACAAAAATAATGGGTCTATATTTATAATAAAATCAATAAGAACATTATCTGTTACGGCTATATTGGAAATCGGGATATCGCTTGTATTTCTAATTTTTAGTGTAAATCCCCATCTATTTATATGGTTTATAAAAACAAATTCAGGACCACATACAATATTTTTCTCTAGTTTAAGATAGGGATGTATATCATCTTGAATCCTAATATCTATATCTGTAACAGGTCCTATGGATATATTGCCTGACGGCAAAGAAACATTAGCTATTGCAGAATTAAGTTTTGTAGAGATACTATCTTTAAAGGTTACAAAAGTAATTATTATAGTAGAATTCTTTAATGGAACATCTTCTGTTTTTAGAGTAAGGCGGCCCTTTTGTATTTCATAATTAATTTTAGGCTGCAATACGCCATTGATAAATAAGCTATAATACGATACTTGATTTGGACATAATATACCCCTATTTCCATACTCCTCCAATTCATCATCATTTGTATAAATTTTCTTAATACCATCTGATAAGGTACTAAAATGATAGACATCTGCTTTTAGCACTGGTATCACTCCCAAATTATTAAAGAATTTTATTAAAGCAAAAGGATGTGCAGTGGCACATCCTTAAATACTGAAATTAGGTTGTCACTGTAGTTTCAGAATCAGACACTGGAGCAAAGTTAGTTACTATTAAGGTGATTGGTGCACCTACAGGAATTGTAGCTGCGTCAGTAATAACAACCTGTGAGCCATCAACACTAACTGTATATAGACTGGATTGTTGTAATACGCCATTTATGAATAATAGATAATATCCATTATTTGTGGATACAACTGTAAGATTACCAGTCATTACATTACCTTCATCATCGGTAAATTCAGTAGCTGGAATGGTTACAGTATCGGCTGTTCTTTCATCTTCACTTAATTCATAAAAATACTTGTCCAGTTCAGGATTTATCTCAATATCTGTAATAGTTTCAGCATCTATTACAAGTTTAAATAATTGAGTAGCCATTGTTTGTCCTCCTATTATTATATTTTTAAATTTGCTTATAGTTCTAATATATTAGACAAGTAGTGTTATTGTTACAAATATATTAGACAAGTAGTATAAGTATATTTGTAACTATATTATCCAGTGTTTCTCAGAGTGAAATTAATCAATAATAGGGTAATAGTAAATGTATAATGATTTAAAACAGTTGATAATAATACGGGCAGGGGGTATTATAAATATAAGTATTATATTAATGTTGGAAGGATGAGTAAATACATGAGCTTATCTATAGGAATCGCCTTGGGAATTGTTTTTGGAATTATCTTTGATAATCTGGCAATGGGAATTGCAATAGGTTAGCATTAGGTGTAGCTATCAAAGGAAGTAAAGATAAAAGAAAATAATCATTAATTATGGTATTATATAATAATATATATTCAAGGCTGTCAGTTTGCTTTATTAGGAGGTTATAGTATGAATTTAATAAATTTAATGGATGTTTCAATTCCAATTGCTTTTGGAGCTGGGTTTATATCCTTTTTCTCACCATGTATTTTGCCATTGATCCCAGCATACATATTGTATATCACTGGAGTAAATATTGAAGATGACCTAGGTAAGCAAAGATTATTTGCACTAACTAGAACATTATTTTTTGTACTAGGTTTTACAATTGTATTTATGATAATGGGTACTTCAGCAAGTTTTTTAGGGAAACTATTTATTAGAAATAAAAGCCTATTTTCAAAGATCAGTGGCATTATAATTATTGTATTTGGTTTAAATATGATGGGGATTTTAAAAATAGGTTTTCTTAATATGGAAAGAAGAATAAAAGCCCCTAAAAAGGTAACAAGTGGATTAGGTTCTACTGTTATGGGAATGGCATTTGCTGCAGGCTGGACCCCTTGTTTTGGTCCTACATTAGGAGCGATTCTAATGTATGCAAGTGGCTCAGATACTATTTCTAAAGGTGTATTTCTTTTAGCCATATATTCCATTGGAATGGGAATACCATTTATATTGACAGCACTGTTTATTAATGCTTTTACTAAATTTTTAAATAAAGCTGATAAATTTTTAAAATATGTTCCTATTATAAGTGGATTTATAATGGTAATATTTGGGGCATTAATTTATTTTGAAAAAATGATGCAAATCAGTAATTTGCTTCTTTGATTGGAGAGATAATTTTATGAAAAAGATTTTTTTAATATTGTTTATGATTATGATGATTACGACAGCTTGTTCTTCAACAGATGATAATATTGTTGACAATGAAAAAACACCAGATTCTATTATGTTTGATTCTGAAGAAGAGGTAGATGAAGAAATAGACACAGATGGAAGCCAAAATCTGTTAGATAATCCTACGGAAGATATAGCTATAGGTTTAGAATCACCAGACTTTACTCTTACAAATCTTGATGGAGAAGAGGTTTCATTATCAGATTATAGGGGGAAAATTGTAATTATCAACTTTTGGGCAACGTGGTGTCATTGGTGTGATATAGAAATGCCTGATTTAAATAAAGTCCATATGGAAAATGAGGACATTGTAGTATTAGCTGTTAATGTAATGGAAGATGAAGATACAGTGAGAACATATATTGAAGATGGTGGGTATGGGTTTGAAGTAGTATTGGATACAGATGGTAAAATAGCAAGTGATTATCTGGTTAATGGATTACCAAATTCTTATTTTGTTGATAAAGATGGTATATTGCAATTCATAAAAGTTGGGATGATAACCAATGATGAACTTCTGTATGTAGTAGATGCTATTAGAGAATACCATGAAGAAAACAATTAGTCTTTTAAAGGAGATAGATTATGTCAATAAAAAGAGTAAATTTCAATGAATATGCACCAGAGGTTTTAGATCAACTAAAAAAAGGGGCCTTTTTAACTGTAAAAGATGGTGATGAAGTAAACACCATGACCATTGGTTGGGGCAGTGTAAGTGTAATCTGGAACAAACCAATATTTATGGTTGCAGTTCGATATTCAAGACATACTTATAACTTAATTGAAAATGCAAAAGAGTTCACTGTAAATATTCCACTGAACAATGATTTAAAAAAGGAATTGGCATATTGCGGAACTAAATCAGGAAGAGATTTAGATAAATTCGCAGAATATAATTTAACTTTAATAGACGGTCAAAAAATATCTACACCAGTAATAGGCGAATGTGAACTACATTATGAATGTAAAGTTGTATATCAGCAGGCTATGGAACCTGCAACTTTAAATGATGAAATAAAGAATAGGTTCTACAAGAATAATGACTACCATGTATTATATTTTGGAGAGATATTAGATACTTATCTATTAGAAAAATAGAAAAATCACCCTGGCATATCACAATATGTCAGGGTGATTTAATTTATTTAACTACTTTATTGTTGTGATTCATCTATGTTTTCCATATCGGACTCCTGTATACCAGAGGATTTATCTTTTCCATATGGAGATATACGCTTGTGTTTTAAAGGATTTTCACGTTCTTGTCTTAAAATAATAGCTTTTTGGTAAAGAGTTGAGTCGTTTTTTGCCAGATAGAGATAGTCTGACCTTGGAACTTTATGTCCAGATATAATTCTTCTAGCTATAATAGCACACCTTAGTTGTACATCATAAGATTCTCTTACTTTTTTTAGATCTGCTTCAGATTTTTTTAGATGTACTTTCAAATTCTCTACTTCCTTTAAAGTTTTTTTTTGATGTTCATCAATAGAATCATTGACTTGTGGAAGAATAGAATTTATGTTTTTATTGTCTTCAAAACTATTATTAGTATTTTTTTTATTGTTTAAATTCATATATCCATAATTATTGGTTCTACCAATATACATGCTATTCTCCCTCCACGATTTATTTAAGCCTGTTATTATATATATTCGGTATATAATTATAAAAATTAAACTTTGGGACAAATTTAGTTCAATTTTAGAAATAACTAAATCCAAGGCTTATATTCACAAATTTCTATCATTGCATGGCCAGCCTTGATCGCCGCTGTATTCATTTCATTCTTTACTGTACTTTTATCAGCATGGCTTCCTGCTCGTAAAGCGGAAAGAATTACTGCTATTGATAGTATTCGTGGAGCAAATGAAGTAAAAATAAAAGCAAAAGAGATATATACAAGCCCTTTGGTTGAAAATATATTTGGG
>JAAYGX010000075.1 GCA_012735585.1 Tissierella sp. | reverse complement strand
TCTTTGACTTTTAGAATCATCTCTGATTGTTCCCACAGACTGGAAGGGTCATTAATTATTTCAGCTCCTAATGAAATATACTCTTCGTCACTAAAACCAGAGCCATTCCCTGCATTGGTTTCAACTAAAACCCTGTGTCCGGCCCTTACCAAAGCATCTACACCAGCAGGTGTAAGAGCAACTCTGTCTTCTTGTGATTTGATTTCTTTTGGTACACCAATAATCATAGATTGTTCCCCCTTTTATATGTCTTTCATTAATTATATATTAACACATAGATTGAATATTTCCAATATTAATAATTATTTAAAGGCTATTTTAAATTGGATTTAAAATTGATTTTAGAACAGGTATCCATATGTTATAATTAAATTATTAGAATTTTTAGAGAGGTGGGCAATGGAAAGGAAACTAAATAAACTTATTTTAGTATTTGTAGATATCATATTGATTAACTTGGCCTATTTATTGGCTCTTTATATAAAATTTGAAGGAATTGTAGATACACAACTTATTTCTTATGTACCGAGATATTTGGATAATGCGGTTTATATTACAATTATAAAACTAGGGATTTTTTATTACTTTAACATGTATAAGACTGTGTGGAGATATACAAGTATGACTAAACTTTACAATATAGTTACTGCAATCATACTTTCCAATGCATCTGTTTTAAGTTTTCTATTTTTAAGGCAAAATGATCTATCAAGAACCATTTACATATTAACCACATTAATAGATCTGTCTTTAATAGGAGGATTTAGATTTGGCTTGAGGTATTTTGATAGGAATATTGGGATGGAAGCTAAGAAAGAAGGTAGTATGAAGAGAATCATGATTATAGGAGCTGGTCAAGCAGGTATAAGGATTGTTAAAGAGTGTATTAGTAATAACCAATTTGATTATGAGCCAGTTGTAATAATAGATGACGATATTAAAAAGCAGGGGGAAGTTATAGATGAAATACCAATAGTAGGAGGTAGACAAAGCATACTTTCCGCAGTAGATAATTACCTTATAGATGAGATAATAATTGCTATGCCTTCGGCAACGAAAAGAGATATTAGAAAGATCGTAGATATTTGTAAAGAGGCAAAATGCAAGTTGAGAATATTACCAGCCATATATGAATCCATAGATGGAGATTTAAGTATAAAAGATATTAAAGAGGTAGAAATAAGGGATTTGTTCAGAAGAGAAGGGATAAGGATTGATTTGGATAAAATCTCATCTTATATTACTGGTAAAGTTGTCATGGTAACAGTAGGGGGAGGGAGTATAGGTTCAGAATTTTGTAGGCAAATTGGAGAGCTTAAGCCAAAGGAATTGATTATATTAGATATATATCCTTACTCACCCTATGGAATAGAGGATCAAATGAGGAAGACATATCCAAGTTTAAATTTTAAAGTGCTAAGTAGCTCTATAATAGATAGACATAGGATAGATGAGATTATTAAGTCGGAGAAGCCTGAAGTAATATTTCATGCTTCAGATCATAAGGATACTTTCTTGATGGAATTTAGTCCAAAGGAGGCCATCAATAATAATGTCTTTGGCACTTTAAATCTAGTCCAGTCAGCTAAGCTATATAATGTTGATAAATTTATAATGATATCTACAGACCAAGTAGTAAACCCTAGAAATATTGTAGATGCAAGTAGAAGAATCTGTGAGATGATTATCCATTCCATGAATACAAACTTCAATACAGAATATATAGTAGAAAGAGCTAATATTGTAAACAGTAGTGATAATATAGTCCCATTTCCTGTAGAATATAGATTTGTGCTTAAATCCTTAGAAGAATTAAGGCGACTGTTAAATGAAGGAAAAGATGAAGATGTAATAAACTATATAAAACATATGGTACCTAGTTATAAGGAAGATGATCAGATAGAGAAAATGGATGAAGATAAATATGCATAGTGTCCCTATACAAAAAAACCCTTCAGGCTTAAGCCGAAGGGTTTTTAAAAAAATATTTAATCTAATAATCAGTTCTATAGCTATCTATAGAATCTAATGCAAAGTTTCCTTGTAAATCCCTTATATTAGAAGGGGTGGTGTTGTTTTGACCAGCTACTCTTACAGAATAATCAGATCTAGTATCTCTGTCCTTAAGAGTAATTATAATAATAGATTTATCTGTTGAGTGTAGCTTTGTTGTATAATCTACATCTGGTCTTAATAGAACCCAACCATTTTCTTTGTATATCTCTAAGTCCCTAGCATAAAGGCCTTCGCCACGAGATTCTAGATCTTCGGTGAAAGGTAGCTCAATTGTATCGGCTCTAGTTACTAGTGTACTTGTACGATATTTAACTCTAGGTGCTACTTCATCTACTAAATCCAAAGAAACTGCATCAACTGAAGTACCAATAGAGGTTAGCATACCATTCCTAGGTGCAATACTTAAATCACCTTTTTCGATTGAAGTATTGTCATTGTCTCTAAGGTATATAGTTACTACATTTGAACCATCTGCTACAACCTCATCTATTATTATATCTCTATTTTTTGTAACAAAGTCTCTTTCGTCAGCTTCTACTATAGGTATATTGAATCTAACTTTTATAGTATTTTCATCCAATAATGCACCTTGTTTACCTGGAACATTTGTGTAATAGTCAATTGGTTTAGCGTTTCCAGTTGAAGTTCTATCAAATTCTAATTTTTTAATTAAGTCTTTAATATCATTACCTGATGTATCTTTTATTCCTCTGATTTCTATAGAAGTCAGATTTCTACCTACTTCAACATCCCTACCTGAGATGGTTTTAGGTAATTCAATAGTCAGTGTTTTGCCATCTTCGCTTAATGAAATATAGCTATCATGTGGTAAAAAGTTGATTGAATTATTGAAGTTGATAATGTAGTTTTCAGGATTTTCTACTGTTGTATAATCCATTTCCTTATCGAATTGAACCATAATAAAGTTTTCAAATCCAGAGTAACTTATGATATCCGGTCTTGTTATATCTTTCATATCTATAGTTACTGAATAAGGTACTACTAGATTTCTATGTGGAGTTGTATCTTCAACTCCATCAATGTGTAGAGTATTTTTACCTATTGGTAATACAGACGATAGATAAATAATAAACTCTTTATCTGATCCTTGTATCTCCCTAATATTTAATTCTCTGCCATTTTGATCTTCGATTAGATAGTCTGGTCTATCTTTGCCATTTACGTTTTTGCTGTAATATACTGTAATGCTTCTACCATCTTCTGATACAACATAGTTGGTTACTCTTGGTGGAGTCTCATCTATTACAGGTAAAACATCTATTTCATCTAATTTCATTCTATTACCTGAATAATCAGTAACGTTTTCTACATAAATAGTTGTTTCGTTTAGTGAAAGTTTATTATTTTTAAAAGAAAGGTATGCTTTATTACCTTTGAAGTTGACGCTATCTGGGTTTGCCTTTCTATTTCTTTGCATAATATAGAATTGATTTCTGCTTGCAGTTGAAGGGTCGATATCTTCATCGAATTCTATAATTACTTCCTCAAGTGTAGCTGCAGCACCTATGATCTTTGGTGCAGTTTTATCATTGATTATTTCGAAGTCCAAGTAATCATTGGACATTTGACGATTAGCAAAGTCAGTTATTCCAGTGATGTCAATAGTATGAGAACCTTCTCTTAAATAATCATATGATGAGCGAAATGTAAGGAAAACCTCATGATTAACAGTATTTACATTTCCGGTAAATGTTCTATCGTCTATTTTAAAGTTATTAGCTCTAGCCCCTTTAATGGGCTCTGAAAAAACCAATTTCAGTCCTTTGTCACCTAATTGAACTGCTTCTAATGCCGATGGATTCATCTTATCGGATGCTGTGAATTCCTCACCTTCAATAATTAAATCTTGGCCATCGATTGCTTTCGCTATAGCATCGATTTTGTACCTGTTATCTTGTCTCATAGTTCCATTTAGAACTAATATAACTTTAGTGTTATTATCACCAAATCTAACATCATTTATTGTTCCTGCATTTGTTGTGTAATTACTGATGAATGATGCAGCAGCAGTATCTACTGGTTGGGTGAATGTTAAATGTATTTCCTTTAAATTATCTGCAATTATATCTACCAAAGCAAATTCAACTTCTTCGATTTCAAATGCTTTAAAGACAGTGTTTTTACTACTGCCTTCAAATCTATACTCATATTTACCTGCTTGTAAGTTTTTTATTTCTTCAGAAAAGCTTCCATTTTTATCAATTGTAAGATCAATAAGCTTAGCACCGCCACTGATTCCTGAGGAAGTTGGTCTGATGTGGAGCTTTAATGTGTCTGAAGCTGATACTTTTCCTTCAATAGTGATGGTGCTTTTATTAATAGTTAATTTTTCATCTACTTTAAAAATATCTGGTATTTCTAGTCCTATTACTTCAGCTAATGTAAGTAAACTAGCTTTTTTAGTCTCACCTAAAGTATTTAGAACCATTGATGCCATTTGGCCCCTTGTCAATTTAGAGGAAGGGCTTAGGTTTAAATTATTCATAATACCTAATGATTTTGCTAAGTCTGGTACTTGATTCCAGTTTTGGGCTTCTTCTCCATAGCCCAATGCCCTAAGTAGTATGGTTTGGAATTCTTGTACAGTTGTATTAGCATTAAATCCAAATACATCTGCCTCTTGTCCTTGGATTAAACCTTGATCTTTAGCCCAAGTAATATATGGAATATAGAACTTTCTACTTGCATTAAGATCCTTGAATACATTTCTTCCAACATATGATTTAGCTTTGTTTTCTTCTTTATATAGACGAGAAATCATTACTACCATATCCTGTCTAGTAAAGTTATCATCTAAATGCAATTTTCCATCTTCGTAACCCGTTAATACACCTAATTCTTGTAGTATTTCTCCATTAGTTTCATGATCAGCCGCAGCAAGAACCGGTGCTAATGCTGATAATAAAATTATAAATAACAATAACGCTGCTATTAAACGTTTCAACATGAATCTCTCCTTTCATCTATTTCTACTACAATTATACTACATTAATTGGTATTTTTATATTACAATATAATTACAAGCAAGCTTACAGCCATTATATAAATTTAATTGACATAGGTTTTTTTATGATATAGAATTATATAGTTAAAGGAACTAATGGGGAGGGAAAAGATAAAATGTCAACAAAATATATTTTTGTTACAGGTGGAGTAGTTTCATCTTTAGGAAAAGGAATCACTGCTGCTAGTTTAGGTCAACTTTTAAAGAGTAGAGGACTGAAGGTCACTATTCAAAAATTTGACCCTTATATAAATGTAGACCCAGGTACTATGAGTCCATACCAACATGGTGAAGTATTTGTTACTGATGATGGTGCGTTGACGGACTTAGATTTGGGACATTATGAAAGATTTATTGATGTTAGTCTTAATAAAAATAGTAGTGTAACTACTGGTAAAATTTATTGGTCGGTTTTAAACAAGGAAAGAAAAAGAGAGTATGATGGTAGTACCATACAGGTGATACCTCATATAACCAATGAGATTAAAGAAAGAATTATCAGAGCATCTAAAGAAAGAGATGTTGATGTTGTAATAACTGAAATCGGTGGTACTGTAGGTGATATAGAATCACTACCATTTATCGAGGCGATTAGACAGATAAAATACGATGTAGGTAAAGAAAATGTCATATATCTTCATATGACTTTGGTACCATATTTAAGTAAAAGTAGAGAACTAAAGACAAAACCTACTCAACATAGTGTTAAAGAATTAAGAGGACTTGGAATTCAACCAGATATCTTAATTTGTAGAACGGAAAAACCACTTACAGAAGATTCAAAGGAGAAAATTGCCTTATTCTGTGACTTAGATCCATCTGAGGTAATTGAAAACTTTGATGCAGAATCTATTTATGAAGTACCTATTATGCTAGAAGAACAAGGATTGGCTAAGCAGGTTATCAGTCATTTAAATTTACAATGTGGTGAACTGGATCTAACTGAATGGAATGGGCTTCTTGATAAGATGGATAATATTGATGGAAAAGTTACGATTGCCTTAGTTGGAAAATATGTTGAATTAAAAGATGCCTATATTTCAGTGGCTGAATCTCTATTCCATGGTGGTATAGAAAATGGAGTAGATGTGGATATCAAATGGATTCAAGCAGAGGATATAACTGATGAGAATTGCAAAGAGTACTTAAATGGTGCTGACGGAATTTTGGTTCCAGGTGGATTTGGGGTAAGAGGAATCGAAGGGAAGATCTCTGCAATTAAATATGCTAGAGAAAACAAAATACCATTTTTCGGAATAGCCTTAGGTATGCAACTGGCAGCCATAGAATATGCTAGAAATGTGGCAGGACTAAAGGATGCTAATGGAACTGAGTGGAATCCGGAGACGGCGTATCCAATTATAGATCTAATGCCTGAACAAAAAGATGCGGAAATCTTAAATGGTAAAATGAGATTAGGTCTTCAACCATGTAAGGTTGCTGAAGGAAGTTTAGCTAAAGAAATCTATAATGAAGAGATCATCTATGAAAGACATAGACATAGATATGAGATAAATAATGAGTATAGGGAAACATTGATTGAAAAAGGGCTAGTGGTATCGGGACTTTCTCCAGATGAAAGACTGGTTGAAATGATCGAGATCAAAGATCACCCATGGTTTATGGGGGTTAATTTCCACCCAGAATACAAATCAAGACCAACACATGCTCATCCATTATTTAGAGAATTTATTAAAGCTGCGAAGAAATAAAAAAAATGACGGTGCCTAAGAGGCACCGTCATTTTTCATCCTAAGTATAGTTAAGGATCTTATTTTATTCTGTTCTAATAGCTTCCAATGCACTTAAATTCATTGCTCTTCTTGCTGGGAAGTATCCTGAGATAACCCCAATAAGGGCTGAGAATCCCATGGATGCAAAGACTAGCCATATAGGTATAATAGATATCTTTGTTGCCCCATACACACCCATTGCTTCACCAAATGATTGGGCGCCAAATTTATTGATTACATAGGATAATAGGTATGAGAAGCCTACACCAAATATTCCACCTAACAAGCCGATAAGGGCGGATTCAAATAGGAACAATCCCTTTATATCCTTAATTGATGCACCTATAACTTTCATTACTCCAATCTCCTTGGTTCTTTCATAGATACTCATGATCATAGTATTGGTTATCCCTATGGCAGCTACAAGCAGGGATACGGCTCCAATACCACCTAATACTGCTTGGATCATAGCTGCTTGTTCTTTCATCATGTCTAATTGGTCATTAAGGCTATAGGCCTCATATCCCATTTCTTTTACAAGATCTTGAATGACTGCAACGTTGTTCATATCGTCTACTTTTATATCTATCTGATTGTATTCAGTAGAAGTTGAGCGACTAGATTGTCTTTGGCCTTCTGCTTTTTGTTTGTCAGCAACCATCTTTTGCAATTCTTGAATTGGCATATAGATACCATAGCTAGTTTCCCAGTTTCCTTCGGTTAATACTCCTGCGGCTTTAATTTTATATTCCTTGTAATTGACTTCTTTGCCGCCACCCATACCCATTGAAGCTCCTCCATATCCATAATTAGGATCTAGGGTAAGGCTCATTCTATCCTTCATAAGGTTAATCTTTGGTTCTCTCCAAACACCTCTGGAATTAGGATCCCAAAAGTTGTGAATCATACTACTACCAAATACTACAACTAACTCATCCTTATTATTTAAAAGTCTACCTTCTGCGGCTTCAAAGCCAAATGCTTCCATAGTATCTGGGTCAATACCTCTAAATGGAACTTGAGCCATATACCTACCATTAATTACTGCACCATACTCCTGAAGCATAGGACTTACAGCGACAACATTTGGTATTGTTTTAAAATTAGCTATGGCTTTATCATCTAATTTAACTTCTTTCTGTCCAGGTTGGGAAGGGTCTGCCCACTTTTTATGAACATTAATCGTTGTTAAACTACCCCATTGAGAGATTTGCTCTTCCATAAACCCTGTTAATCCAAATCCAAGACTAAGCATTACGATTATTGCACTAGTACCAATGACTACACTAAGAATTGTTAAGGATGTTCTTAACTTTCTTCTCCACAGATTTTTAATACTCATTAGAATTAAATCAAGTTTACTCATCTAATGCCAATTCCTTATCTTTTTTCTTTTTCTTATAGAAGACAAAACCTCCTATAGCAGCTGCAATTACTCCCAGTGTAATCCAAAGGCCTTTGGACTTTAGAAGTCCTGCTTCTTCTTCCATTGGAGGCATTTCTCCGCCCCAAGGATCTTCAAAATCAGGCATTTCCATTACATTTAAAGAGAATTCTTTCCGTACTTCTTGAACTTGACCTGTGGAGTCTTCATAGGTAAATACTATATCCCCAGTTAAATCTCCCATTTCATTAGGGATAACATACCCTTCAAAATATTCACTGCTTCCACTATCGAAGTTTCCAACATAATATTGAGCATTTTCTGTTTGGAAATCACCTTCGAGCTTGACCATCATATTGTATAAAGTTACTTTCCCAGTATTATAAAACTCTAAAGAAATAGGCGTTGATTGACCCATATATGCTTCTGGTACATATGCTAGTTCACCTAGGTCGAGTTTTGATTGTTGAACAACTGGCACACCAATCAGCTCTATATCCTTCAGCTCATTACCTTCATTGTCTTCATACTCAAAGTTTGCAGTTATAGTATGAGTCTTAGCTATTGCATCAGGAACAACAAACATGGTAATTGTTTTTTCAACTCTACCCTTTGGTGGAATGGAGTCAATATAGAATGTGTTTGAGCTATCTACTGGCGTGAAGGCTGATCCACTATCCGTAGCAGTACCTTCATTGGATGTTGAACCTGGTTCTGCAGTTAAAAATATTTTAATATTATTTACGCTCTTAGTACTATTTGTGTTGTAGAAGGATAGGCTCATTTCAAAGTTTTCTCCAGCCGCTACCAACTGTGGTTCAAAACTGTATTTATCAATAATCAATTTTGGTTTTCCTTTAGTATCATCAGAATCTTTTGCCACTACATACATTCCTACATATTGATTGATAGTGTGTTTGGAATCATCACCTTGATTAAATTCATCTTCATATTCTACAGTGATATTAATTGGATAATTTCTAGTGATTGCATCTTCTGTTGGTGTGAATACAAAGCTTAAGTCTTTTGTTTCTTCTGCCTTAAGACTATTTACTTTAAGAATACTAGTGGACTTAGGTACAACTGCAGGGTCTGTACTTTCAGCTTTAACCAATATATTAACTGCATCTGTATCACCATTATTTCTTAAGTTGAATTTCAATGTAAAATCTTTATTTGGTGATATACCAGTTGTTGGATACTCTAAGTTTTCAATCAATAGATTGGATTCATTTACATTGGATCCTCCGACGATTAAATATAGCTTTTGTCGTTCTTCTATTTCACCATATTTAAAGACAACTTCTAATTCATGGGTTCCCCTTGTAATTTTCGGTGAGGCTTTTAAGTCAAAGGAAACGCTGGATACCATATTCCCAGGGACTCGATTTAGATATTTCACATCCGTACCAGAGCCGATAAAGAACCCAGCAGCACTATCTAACCCTTCTAATCGAATATTTACATTGTTGGCATCAAGAGAGCCCATATTTTCAAACAATAGATTTAGTTTCACATCTTGATTTGGAAGGATCACTTCAGGTTCTGTTGAAATCTTTGAGATTAATAGTTTGGAAGCTGAAGTTTTACCAGAAACTCTTACATAGATGGTGACTTCTTTTCCTGAAACAGGAACCTTATTACCATCTCCATCATTATAATAATAACTGAAGTCCAAAACCACAGGATAATTACCTGGAGCTGCGTTTTCAGCCACTGCAATATTCAAATCCAAATACTTTTTAGCATTTTGATTAATATCTCCGATTGAGATGGATGAACTAAAGTTATTTGAGGAGATGGGTTCTGTAAATCTAGGATTTACCATTACATCTAAAGCATGATTTCCCATAGATTGTATAGTTAATGATACATTTTTGGATTTACCGGGATCAATGGAAGGCATATCCATGTCAGTTACTGTTATAATAGGTTCAGGGAAGGATCTTCCAGTAGGTCGAAGAACTTCCTCCGCCCATACCTGTAAAGGCATAGCTGTGACAATTAAAACAAAAATTAACATAATACTTAAAAATCTTTTCATGATTAAACAATGTCCCCCTTTATTAATGCTTCTTTTTCTTCGATTTTTTCGATGTTTCCATCTCTAAGATATACAACCCTATGGACATAATCTGCTAATTCAGTATCATGTGTCACAATAATTAGGGTTTGCTTTAATTCCTTTGCCATTGATGTCATCAAATCCATGACCTCTAAGGTAGTCTTAGTATCCAGGTTTCCAGTAGGTTCATCGGCAAATATGATTCTAGGTTTTGCAACGAAAGCCCTGGCAATACTGACTCTTTGCTGTTGTCCACCACTCATTTCAGAAGGCTTGTGATGAAGCCTTCTGCCTAGGCCTACATTTTCTAACATTTCCTTGGCCATTTTGTTTCTTTTGGATCTAGATACTCCTTTGAATGTAAGTCCAAGGCTTACGTTTTCCATGGCTGTTAAGGTAGGTATTAAGTTATAAGATTGAAATATAAATCCTACATTTAATTGCCTGAACTTAGTTACATTTTTTTCGCTCATCTTCTCTATATGATGATTGCTGATAATTATTTCCCCTTTTGTTGGCTTCTCAAGACCAGCCATCATATTTAGAAGGGTACTTTTACCTGAACCTGAAGTGCCTAGTAAGCAGACAAATTCTTCTTTGTGGATATTGAGATTTATATTATTTAAGGCTACAATTTTTTCGTCTCCCATTTTATAAATCTTAGTTAAATCCTTTAGTACTATTAATTCACTCAAATGCTCATCCCCCTTACTTCATAAGTTGTTATAATTTTACCATATGGATATAATATAATGGTTACAATAAGATTAAGATTTGTCAAAGATTTCAAATCTCATTCACTCTTATATTACCATATATTTCCTAAAAGCTTCCTTACAAAAATGTAATAATAGTACATTTTATGGATTATGATAAATCAATATGTTATAATTTAGGGCAAAGTGAGTTGTTAGAACTTGCAGTATAGTGGTATAATATATAAAAATAAGAAAATAAATTCTAAGGGGAGAGTATAATGCTATTAACCGGTAAAGAACTATTATTAGATGCTCAGAAGAATAAATATGCAGTAGGTGCCTTTAATGTAAACAATATGGAAATAATTCAAGCCATAATAGATGCAGCAGAAGAATTAAATTCGCCAGTTATACTTCAAGCAAGCCAAGGTGGCATCAAATATGCAGGAATCGAATATATAGCTAATTTAGGTAAATTAGCCGGAAGAAATGCGAAAGTGCCTGTAGCCTTACATCTTGATCATGGAACTGATTTTGACCAAGTTATGTTATGTATTAGACATGGATTCACATCTGTTATGATTGATGGCTCTATATTTCCATTGGAAGAGAATATTGCAATTACTAAAAAAGTAGTGGATATTGCTCATGCTGTAGGGGTTACTGTAGAGGCTGAACTTGGAAAAATTGGGGGTACTGAAGATCATATTACTGTAAGTGAAAAGGACGCTACTTTCACTGATCCTTTAGAGGCCAAGAGATTTGTTGAAGAGACTGGAGTAGACTATTTAGCTATTGCTGTAGGTACTGCTCACGGAGTATATAAAGGTGAACCTAAATTAGATTATGATAGAATTAAGGCAATAAGAGAAGTAGTTGATATTCCGTTGGTGTTACATGGTTCAAGTGGAGTTCCGGCAGAAAGTCTACAAAAAGCTATTTCCCTTGGAATATCTAAAATTAATATTGATACTGATATTAGGAATGCCTTTGCTGGTGCAGTGAAAGAGTTTGTAATGAACAATCCTGATGAAATAGACCCAAGAAAGATATTAGGACCTGCAACGAAAGCGATGAAGGAAATCATAAAAGAGAAGATGGAGATCTTTGGTTCAGCAGGAAGAGCTTAAATAGGAGGTATTTTATGAAATTATTTATTGATACTGCTAATGTAGATGAGATAAAAGAGATTAATGAATGGGGCGTAATAGAAGGTGTGACTACCAACCCTAGTTTAATCGCTAAGGAAGGTAGAGTGTTTGAAGAAGTAGTTAAAGAGATTACAGAAATTGTTGATGGACCCATTAGTGCGGAAGTAATTTCTTTAGAGATAGAAGGAATGCTTAAGGAAGCAAGAGAGTTAGCTAAAATCCATCCGAATATTATAATTAAGATTCCTATGACTAAGGAAGGCTTAAAGGCAGTGAAAGTACTAACCAGTGAAGGAATCAAAACAAATGTTACATTGGTATTTTCTGCCAATCAAGCACTATTGGCTGCTCGTGCAGGAGCAACATATGTAAGTCCTTTTGTAGGAAGATTAGATGATATAAGTAATGAAGGGATGGATATAATTGAAGATATCGTTCAAATATTTGATTTACATGGTATAAACACTGAGATTATTGCGGCTAGTATTCGCCATCCTATGCATACATTAGATGCTGCAAAGGCAGGAGCTCATATATCTACCATTCCTTATAAAGTATTTTTACAAATGCTAGAACACCCACTAACAAATATTGGAATTGAAAAATTTATTAAAGATTGGAGCAGCCTAGAGGATTAATCCTTGGCTGTTCCCTTATCTATTCGATTTTTAAAGTCTAGTCTGTATATTTCGATATAATTTCCAGCATAAATCTTGAATAAAAATATTATAACCCTGTAGTTTGGGAATTTTGTTGATGGTATAATTAGTTATGAAAATTTTGGAGGTGCATTTTTATGGATAGAAATTTGCCAGTTAATTTAGGTAGAGTTACAGAAGCAGCGGCATTGGCTTGTGCTAAGTATTTAGGTAAGGGCGACAAGGAGATGGCTGATCAAGCAGCAGTAGATGCTATGAGAAGGATGTTTGATACTGTTGATATAGAAGGAACTGTAGTAATTGGAGAGGGTGAAATGGATGAAGCCCCTATGTTGTATATTGGTGAAAAAGTGGGACTCAGAAGTGATGATGATATAAAAGTAGATATTGCTGTAGACCCAGTTGATGGAACTACATCCGTGGCCAATGGATTACCTAATGCAATATCTGTGGTTGGTGTCGCTCCAAAGGGTTGCTTACTACATGCACCGGATACCTATATGAAGAAGCTTGCAGTAGGACCAAAGGCTAAAGGTGCAATAGATATACATAAGTCTGTGACAGAAAATATTATAAATGTAGCAAAAGCATTGAATAAAGCAGTTGAAGATATAACTGTAGAAATATTGGACAGACCTAGACATGACGATATGGTTAGGGAAATTCGTCAAGCAGGAGCGAGAATTAAATTCATAGATGATGGTGACGTACTCAGTGCTATATCAACTTGCTTTGGTTACACAGGGGTTGATATTACAATGGGAATTGGAGGTGCTCCAGAAGGCGTTATAACTGCAGTTGCATTAAAATGCCTTGGGGGAGATTTTCAAGGAATATTAGCTCCTCCAAATGAGGAACATAAGGCTAGATGTATAAAAATGGGTGCAGACTTAGATAAAGTCTATTATATAGATGACTTAGCTAAGGGTGATGAAATGTCCTTTGCAGCTACTGGAGTAACCTATGGTGAATTATTACAAGGAGTTAAGTATATGGAAAACAATACTGCTTCTACCCATACTTTAATTTTGAGACTAGAAACAGGTACGATTCGATTTATTGAATCAATACACAAATTAGATAAAAAACCAGAGTACGCGAAATAAAATAGGTAGGTGATTTTGTTGGATCAACAGGATTTAAAAAGTAAAAAGATAAATGAGTTAAGAGAAATAGCCAAAGAAAAGGGAGTTCTTCAACCTTATAAGTTTAAAAAAGATGAACTTATTCAACTGATTTTAAAAGTAGTAGGTAATGAACCGGAGAACTATGAAGATTGGGATGAGCCTGAGAAGATAGATATATCTGAAATACATTTAGAAGATTTATCAGATAAGGCATCAGAAGAAATAGAACAATTAGATGAAATTGATTCTGCACAGGGAATCCTAGAACTTCATACAGATGGCTATGGATTCTTAAGAAGGGACAACTACCAATCAGGTGATAATGATATCTATATATCTCCTTCTCAGATTAGAAGATTTAGGCTAAAAACAGGAGACAAAATATTAGGAGTAACTAGGCCTCCAAAATCTGGAGAAAAGTTTCAAGCTTTACTTTATGTTAAAGCAGTAAATGGGATGAATCCAGAGACTGCTATAAAGAGACCAGATTTTGATACTCTTACGCCTATTTATCCAAAAGATAGACTTGCCCTTGAAACCAACCCTCATGAATATGCAATGAGAATGATAGATTTAGTTGCACCTATAGGAAAAGGACAAAGAGGTATGATAGTTTCTCCGCCAAAGGCAGGTAAGACATCTCTATTAAAAATGATAGCAAATTCTATTTCATTGAATCATCCAGAAGTTGAATTGATAATTTTATTAATAGATGAAAGACCGGAAGAAGTTACAGATATGAAAAGATCAGTAAAAGGTGATGTAATTTATTCTACTTTTGATGAGTTGCCAAAGAACCATACTAAGGTTTCTGAAATGGTACTTGAAAGAGCCAAGAGACTTGTTGAACATGGCAAAGATGTAGTAATATTATTAGATAGCATTACAAGATTAGCCAGGGCATATAACTTGACGATACCTGCAACAGGTAGAACCCTTTCTGGTGGATTAGATCCCGGAGCACTTCATAAACCTAAAAGATTTTTCGGTGCTGCTAGGAAGCTAGAAGAAGGTGGCAGTCTTACAATTCTAGCTACTGCATTGGTAGAAACAGGCAGTAGAATGGATGATATGATATTTGAGGAATTTAAAGGAACTGGAAATATGGAAATTCATTTAGATAGAAAATTATCTGAAAAGAGAATATTCCCAGCGATAGATATCAACAAATCTGGTACAAGAAGAGAAGAGTTATTATTAAATCAAAAAGAACTAGAAACTATTTGGGGTCTTAGAAAAGCAATGGGCAATGCTCCAACTCAAGAAGTTACAGAAAGCTTTATTGAGAACTTAGTTAAGACTAAAACAAATGATGAATTTATAGATGATTTAAGAAATAAAATATGGTTATAGTTGATTATAAAAAAAAATTATGCTATAATTTAATGGTTGAATTGACAATATCTAATTGATATAGAGATTTTGGGAAAGAGGTGAAATAAATGAAAGCAGGTATTCATCCAAATTACGTAGAAGCAACAGTAACTTGTGCATGTGGTAACACGTTTAAAACAGGATCAACTAAAGAAGAATTAAGAGTAGAAATTTGTTCGGAATGTCATCCATTTTTCACAGGAAAACAAAAATTTATGGAACGTGGTGGCCGTGTAGAAAAATTCAAGAAGAAATACCAAATGGACTAATTTCTTCAAAGAAATCTAGGTTAGTTGCAAGGGCATCTAACCTTTTTTTATGACCTAACACAGCGAACGATAGTGAGTTGATGTAGGTCAAACGCAAAGAATCTCCAATTCATGTGAGCGGTAGCGAGCAAATGAATTGGCTAAGATTCGCCTGCGTAAACGGCCTAGGACAATAATAGTTCTATAACACAAATAAATTTGTGATGAGAGACTGCGTAATCTGCCTAGAATCGCTTGTAAGAATAAGCAAATGATTAACTGTTAAATTAAAAAGGTTGTGAATAAATGAAAAAAGAAACAGAAGCAAATCCAAAACATAAAACTTCCATAGGAGGTCAAGCTCTTATAGAAGGAGTTATGATGAGAGGCCCCAAATCTATCGCCACAGCTGTTCGAAAACCCGATGGAGAAATAGAGTTAAAGGTCGAAGATTTAAACACTTTAGCTATGAGATATAGTTTTTTCAAACTTCCCTTCATTAGAGGTATCGTGGGCATAGTTGAATCAATGATGATTGGTACAAAAGAGCTAATGTACGCAGCTGATTTTTATGAAGAAGAAGAGGTAGATGATCAAAAAGAAAGTTGGACGGAGAAGATATTCAAAGACAAGGCTAATGACGTAGAAATGGCATTTGCTGTAATTACTTCAGTCGTATTGGCATTTGGGATATTCATGATACTTCCTAATTTCTTGACTAGTTTATTTAGTAAATTATTTGATAATCATATCGTGTTAAATTTAATTGAAGGTTTAATAAGGGTTATTATATTTTTCGTATATGTTATTTGGATTTCCAAACTTGATGATATTAGAAGGGTATTTGAATATCATGGAGCTGAGCATAAATCAATCCATTGTTATGAAAGTGAACTTGAACTTACAGTGGAAAATGTGAAGAAGTTTCCAATATTACATGGTAGATGTGGCACCAGCTTTTTATTTATGGTTATGATTGTTAGTATCTTCGTCTTATCATTTTTCGGTTGGCCAAATCCTCTTCAAAGGATACTAATTAGGATTCTTATGTTTCCCGTAATAGCAGGGGTTTCCTATGAAATAAATAGAATAATTGGTAGAAGCAGTTCAAAATTGTGTTATGCACTTTCTTATCCTGGACTTATGGTTCAAAAGTTAGCTACAGTAAAAGAACCAGATGATAAACAGATAGAAGTTGCTATTGCTGCTCTTAAGGTTGTAATACCAAAGAGTAGGGAGGAAGACAAGTGGTAGTAAATGAACTGATTTCAAAAGGTATGACTCTAATAGAGGGAAAAGAATATTCTAATCCACGGTTAGAGTCTATACTAGTTTTGTCACAATTATTAAATGTAGATAAAAGCTATATCTATATTCATGGAGATAAAACTGTAGAGGAACCCGTAAAGGATAAATTTATTAGTATAATGGAAAAAAGGGCTGAGGGATATCCACTTCAATATTTATTAAATGAGGGAGAATTTATGGGACTTTGCTTTTATATTGAGGAAGGTGTGCTGATACCAAGACCTGATACTGAAATCTTAGTTCAGTTTATAATAGATTATATAAAGAATCAAGATATGAATGTATTAGATATAGGAGTTGGAAGCGGTGCTATTTCATTAAGTATAGCTGAATATTGTCCAAATACTAGGGTATATGGAATAGATATAGAAGATATACCTATAAAAATTGCAAATTTAAATAAAGAGAAGCTTAAAATCTCAAATGCTGACTTTTTTCAAGGGGATTTATTTAAAGCCTTAGAAGATCATAATATAGATGAAAAGTTTCATATTATAGTCTCCAATCCCCCGTATATAAAGACTAGGGATATAGAAGATTTGCAAGTTGAAGTAAAAGACCATGAACCTTTAATTGCACTATACGGTGGAGAAGATGGACTTGATTTTTATAGAAAGATCAGCAAAGGCGCTTTAGATTATCTAAGACATAAAGGCATGCTTATTTATGAGATTGGATATGATCAAGGAAGTCAAGTAATGGATATACTATATAAGGAAGGGTTCGAAAACATATCTATTTTGAAAGACTATCAAGGTCACGACAGAATTGTATATGGGTTTAAAGGATAGGGAGGGATTATATGAGTGTTATTATACAGTTATTTATTTCTTTCTTTAAAATTGGAGCTTTTAGTTTTGGCGGCGGATATGCTATGTTGCCTCTTCTTGAGAAAGAACTTGTGGAAAAACATCAATGGATCAGTACTACTGATTTTATCGATATATTAGCCATATCTGAGATGACACCAGGACCGATTGCGATTAACTCAGCTACATTTTTAGGTTATAATGTAGCTGGTATTTTAGGCGCTATGGTAGCTACTTTTGCAGTAGTTTTGCCTTCCTTTATAATAATTACTATAATATATAAGTCGATTAATAAGTTCAAAAGCTCTCCTTATGTGGGGTGGGTATTTAAAGGAATAAGACCTGTAGTATTGGGACTTATAGGTGCAGCTGCCATAACTGTTGGAAGGACTAGTTTCGTAGATATTAAAGCAGTATTTATTGCTATACTTTTATTTTATTTAGTATCATTTAAGAAGATTAATCCTATTTTGGGTATTATATTAGCAGGAGTTTTAGGAATAATTCTATATTAGGGGGAAGGCATATGTTATGGAAAATGTTTATTACGTTCTTTAAAATAGGAGCCTTTACCTTTGGTGGTGGATTTGCTATGATTCCTATTATAAAGAAAGAAGTGGTGGAGAAGAAAAATTGGATAAAGGATGAGGATTTTATAGATATTATTTCTATAGCCCAATCATCTCCTGGACCTATAGCAGTGAACTCTAGTATATATGTAGGATACAAGATAAAGGGTTTTTCAGGAGCCATTTGCTCTGGATTAGGTACAATTATGCCATCATTTTTAATAATTCTTATAATAGCAAAGTTTTTTTCTGGGTTTAGTAATAATATTATTATAGAAAAAATATTTATGGGAATTAGACCTGCAGTTGTAGCTCTGATAATATCAGCTATATATGGATTAGTTAAAAATAGCCAATTCAATAATTTACAGCTATCTTTAGCTGTAGCTACTGCACTTACCATAGTATTTTTGGACATAAACCCTATATATATGATTATTTTAGGTGTGATTATCTCCATAACTATTAATAAAATTAGAAATAAGAAAACAATTGATAAATAGTATTAACTTTAACTGATTTAGGGGGTTTAGTATGTTAGAGAAGTTGGATTTTATTGAAAAGAAATATAATGAATTAACTGAGAGGTCTATGGATCCTGAGTTGATTAAGGATTTAAAAGAGTATCAAAAGGTAATGAAAGAGCATTCAGACATTGAGCCAATAGTTATGAAGTATAGGGAATACTCTACCTATATGGAAGAATTAGAAGGTGCAAAAGAAATGCTTTATGAGAAGTTAGATGATGAAATGAAGGAAATGGTCAAAGAAGAAGTCAAAGAACTAGAAGAAAATATTGCTAATGTAGAAGAAGAGCTAAAAATATTACTTATTCCAAAGGATCCTAATGATCATAAGAATGTTATTGTAGAAATTAGAGGTGGAGCAGGTGGAGATGAGGCAGCTCTATTTGCTGGTGTACTCTTTAGAATGTATAGCATGTATGCAGAAAGTAAAAAATGGAAGATAGAAGTAATGAGTAGCAATGAGATCGGTATCGGTGGATACAAAGAAGTTATCTTTATGATTAATGGTAAAGGTGCATATAGTAGATTAAAATATGAATCAGGTGTTCATAGGGTTCAAAGAGTCCCTGAGACCGAATCAAGTGGTAGAATTCACACATCAACAGCAACTGTAGCAGTATTACCAGAAGCGGAAGATGTGGATTTAGAAATCAATGAATCAGATTTAAAAATTGATATTTATAGATCCTCTGGAGCGGGTGGACAGCACGTTAATACAACGGATTCTGCAGTAAGGATTACACATTTACCAACAGGAGTAGTAGTAGCATGTCAAGATGAAAGAAGTCAAATCAAGAACAGGGAAAAAGCTATGAAGATTCTAAAGACGAGAATATATGACCAAATGTTAAGTGATCAGGCTGCTGAAATCGCACAGGATAGAAAAGGTCAAGTAGGTACTGGTGATCGATCTGAAAGAATTAGAACTTACAATTTCCCACAAGGAAGAGTAACAGATCATAGAATAAACCTTACTCTACACAAATTAAGTGCTATAGTAGATGGAGATCTTGACGAGTTAATCGATAATCTAGTAACAACAGATCAAGCAGAGAAATTAAAAGCACAATAAAAAGAGGGAGGGGACTCTCTCTTTAATTTTATGTAATGGACCTGCACAAGGGGACGGTTCTCCTGTGCAATTTATCTGCCTACGGTCAAATATAAAACGGAGCGATAACAATGAATACAAAAATTATTAAAATAGATGAAAACAATATAGATACTAGCCTTATTGATGAAGGGGCAAATATTATAAAATCAGGCGGCATAGTAGCTTTCCCTACTGAAACTGTTTACGGATTAGGTGCCAATGGATTAGATGAAGAAGCTGTAAAAAATATCTATAAGGCAAAGGGTAGGCCAAGTGACAATCCTCTTATATTACATATTAGTACAATAGAACAACTTTATCCTTTGGTTGATGAAATTCCTGATTTAGCCTATACTTGTATGGAAAAATTTTGGCCGGGGCCTTTGACCATAATCTTTAAGAAAAGTGAAATTATCCCTAATATAATAACTGCAGGATTGGATACAGTTGCTATTCGAATGCCAGATCATCCTATTGCATCAATGCTTATATCTAAGGCCAAAGTTCCAATAGCAGCGCCATCGGCCAATCTCTCAGGTAAACCTAGTCCAACTAAGGGTAGTCATGTAGTGGAAGATATGATGGGAAAAATAGAGATGATTATCGATGGTGGAGGCACTGGAGTAGGTCTAGAGTCTACGGTTTTAGATTTATCAACAGAAACACCAACAATTCTTAGACCAGGAGGTATAACTTTAGAAGACTTGAGGAAAGTTATACACAATGTAGTTCAAGATAGAAGCATAACTAATAAAGAAGAAGTACCAAAGTCACCAGGACAAAAATATAGACATTATGCTCCAAATGCAGAGATGATACTGTATACTGGAGATGTAGAAAAAATCATTAAAAAGATTAATAGTGATGCAAAATATCTTATGGATGAAGGAAAAAATGTTGGAATCATGGCAACTGAAGAAACAAAGGATTCTTATACAGTAGGGAAAATATTAGTGTCGGGTTCCAGGGAAAAAAGTGAAACAATCGCACATAATCTATTTGATATTTTGAGAAAGTTTGATGAGTACAATGTTGATATCATATTAGCTGAAGGAATTGGTTTTGATAATATTGGAATGGCTATAATGAATAGAATGGTTAAGGCAGCAAGTGGTAAAGTTATAAAACTTTAAGAGGTGATGAAGTGAAGGTTTTGTTTATATGCACTGGTAATACATGTAGAAGCCCCATGGCTGAAGGATTACTTAAGGATTTAAGTAAGAAAAAGGGTCTTGGTTTAGAGGTTCAATCTGCTGGTGTTTTTGCAATGGATGGAGACGCTGCTGCAATTAACGCAGTACAGGCTTTAAATAGAGTAAATATTGATATATCAGACCATAAATCCCAAAGTGTAAGTAAAGGGCTTGTAGATGGAGCGGATTTAATATTAACAATGTCCAAATCCCATAAGCAAACTCTATTACTAAACCATCCCCATGTAAAGGATAAAGTGTTTTTACTAAATGAATATGCTTTAAAAGAAAATAAAGATATCCAGGATCCCTTTGGAAGAGATCTATGTAATTATGAACGAACAAGAGATGAGATATTAAAGGCATTAAACAATATAAAGTGGTAGAATGGGACAGAGGGTCAGGACTACTGTCCCACCAATGATACCCATAATTCATTTACAGGGGAGGTCTAGGGCCTCCCATAAGGCTATATAATCAAAGGAGGAAAAGTTTATGAAAATAGGTATAGGTAGTGACCATGGTGGTTATGAATTAAAAGAAAGTATAAAAGAATATTTAAATCAATTAGGAGTAGAATTCGTTGATTATGGCACTAATTCCTTAGAATCTGTTGATTATCCAGATTTCGGAAAGAAAGTTGCTGATGCAGTTTTAGAAAAGCAAGTAGATAGAGGAATTTTAATATGTGGTACAGGCATTGGAATTTCAATTACTGCAAATAGAATCCAAGGTATAAGATGTGCCCTATGTACAGATACTTTTTCCGCTAGAATGAGTAGAGAGCACAATAATGCCAATATATTAGCCTTAGGTGGTAGGGTTGTAGGTGTTGGACTTGCTTTGGATATTGTAAAAACATTTTTAGATACAGAATTCGAAGGTGGAAGACATGAAAGAAGAATTAATAAAATTGATGAAATTACTTGCTAATGTATGGTATAATTCTTAATAGTAAATTTAATATGGGGGGAACTACAAATGAGTAAAGTAATTGAAATGAATCATCCTTTAATCAAACATAAACTGACTTTTATTAGGGATATAAATACAGGTTCCAAGGAATTTAGAGAGTTAGTATCAGAATTATCCATGCTAATGGGCTATGAAGTTACAAGGGATTTAGAATTAGAAGAAATTGAGATAGATACTCCAGTGACGACGATGAAAGCACAGGTGATTGCTGGTAAAAAAGTAGGTATCGTACCTATTTTAAGAGCAGGTCTTGGAATGGTAGATGGAATGTTAAGTCTTATTCCAGCTGCAAAAGTTGGACATATCGGTTTATATAGGGACCCAGAGACTCTAAAATCTGTAGAGTACTACTGTAAATTACCTCAAGATATAGGAGAAAGAAGTCTAATCGTATTAGACCCTATGTTGGCGACAGGGGTATCAGCAATATCAGCTATAGATTTGTTAAAAGGAAGAGGAGCATCACATATGAAATTTGTATGCTTAATAGCAGCTCCAGAAGGAATCAAAGCACTCCAAGAAGCTCATCCAGATGTGGATATCTACGTGGCTAATATAGATGAGAAACTTGATGAACATGCTTATATAGTTCCAGGTCTAGGAGATGCTGGAGATCGATTGTTTGGTACTAAATAGTAAAATTAAAAGGGACAGTCAAACTGTTCCTAAGGTCATCAAAAAAATCAGCTTTGTCATTCTGAGGTGTAGCTGAAGAATCTTGTTGTTTCAATACATTTAAGATCCTTCCCTATCGCTCTGGATGACAAACTAAAAAGGATGCTTTTGATAGTCTGAGGAACAGCAAAACTGTCCCTATTTTTAGAATAAGTGAAGGAGAGAAGTTTTCATGGAGGGTTATATTATACCGTTTTTTGCAGCAGTACTTATTTCTTTAATAGCTACACCCTTAGTTAAGATATTTGCAGTCAAAGTTGGTGCAATAGATATACCTAAGGATGAAAGAAGAATACATAAAAAACCTATGCCACTGATGGGTGGTTTAGCTATATATATCGGAGTAGTTGTATCATCTTTGATATTTTTACCCATGGAAAGAACTCTTATTTCAATATTGTTAGGAGCAACATTAATATTGATTTCAGGTATTATCGATGATATAAAAGGCATGAGTCCGAGGCTAAAGCTATTATTTCAAGTGGCTGCAGGATTGATACTGATCTTTGGTGGAATAAAGGTTGATTTTGTGACCAATCCTTTTTCTTCTAATTATGTTCTTTTATATTTGAAATGGTTTTCTATTCCAATAACATTATTTTGGATCGTTGGTATAACAAATACAGTTAATTTAATAGATGGTCTTGATGGTTTAGCATGTGGAGTTGCTGCTATATCAAGCATATCTTTAATGCTAGTGGCAGAAAAATTTGGGCATAATGATGTAACCATATTGTCAGCTGTTGTTGCAGGTGCTTGTTTAGGGTTTTTACCGTTTAATTTTAATCCTGCAAAGATATTTATGGGGGATACTGGAGCCTTGTTATTAGGCTTTATGTTGGCTGCTATTTCAATCGAAGGAGTTATGAAGAGTGTAGCTACTATAGCTGTTGTAGTTCCTATATTGATTTTAGGGGTGCCAATATTCGATACTACATTTGCAATATTTCGAAGGCTATTAAGTGGTCAATCCGTAGCAACTGCAGATAAAGGGCATTTACATCATAGATTGTTGAACAAAGGTTTTTCACAAAAGCAAACTGTACTTATATTGTATGGTCTATCGGCAATATTTGGAGCATTTGCAGTAATAGTCGCAAAGGCAAATAGTAAACAAGCTGTATATCTATCAGTGTTATTATTTGTAGCAGCGATTCTTTTTGCATTGAAGTTAGGGATGTTCACTAATAAAGAGAAATAAAATATGAGGTGAGAAAATGGAGAAATTGAAGGTTATGACCGTATTTGGTACAAGGCCTGAGGGTATCAAAATGGCACCGATTATTAAAGAACTAGAAAAAAGAGATAATATAGAAAGCATTACATGTATCACTGCCCAACATAGGGAGATGCTTGATCAAGTACTTCATATATTTGATATAAAACCGGATTATGATTTAAATATATTTAAGCCAGGCCAATCTTTAACTAAAATAACTACCAGGGCATTGGAAGGTTTAGAAGAAGTAATAATCAAGGAAAAACCAGATGTATTATTGGTACAAGGAGATACGACTACGGTTTTCTCAGGAGCTTTAGCAGCCTTCTATCAAGGCGTAAAAGTAGGACATGTGGAAGCTGGATTAAGGTCTGGAAATATTCATTCACCATATCCAGAAGAAGCCAATAGAATGCTTACTGGAATCTTAACAGAGTATCATTTTGCACCAACAATAAGAAATATGGACAATCTAACAAAAGAGAATTATCCTAAGGATAAGATTTACATAACAGGTAACACCGTAATAGATGCTTTACAATATGTAATAAAAGAGGATTATAGTTTTGAAAATGAATTATTAAACAATCTGGATTATAAAGATAAAAGAATAATTCTAATGACATCCCACAGGAGGGAGAATATTGGCAAACCAATGGAGAATATATTTTCAGCTGTCAATGATATAGTGAATAAATATGAAGACACAGAAGTAGTATTCCCAGTTCACCTTAATCCAAAGGTTAGAGATATTGCCAACAAGATCTTAGGGTCAAATCCAAAAGTCCATCTAATTGATCCATTGGATTATGAACCATTTACAAACCTAATGAACAAAGTTCACTTGGTAGTGACAGATTCAGGCGGACTACAAGAAGAAGCTCCTACTCTAGGTAAGCCTGTGCTAGTAGTAAGAGAAGAAACAGAAAGACCAGAAGGAATTGAAGCGGGTACTGCAAAATTAGTAGGTACAAAGTATGACGATATATATGAAAATTTAGATTTACTATTATCCAATAAAGAAGAGTACGATAAGATGGCAAAAGCTGTCAATCCATATGGCGATGGTCAAGCAGCAAAGAAAATTGTAGATGTAATAGTCAAAGATATAGGAATCTAGACTACTTAGTTAATATATTAATTATTGATTTAGTAACCAGGGTTACCGAGTCAATAATTTTTTTTAGTTAAAATTAATTTAGATTAAAAAAAGTGGGTATAATAATCTAGGTGAGCATAAGTATAACTGTTGAAAATGTTGTCAGGGTTAAAAATATTTTTATAATTATTGAAATGTAGCTTATTTTTTTTGGATTTACAACGATACAAAATATATGTGTAATAGTAAAATATGCTATTGTTATTTATTGAAATATTGTAGATGAAAGCCACTCTTTAATATTGAGGGATTTATTACTTTGCCTTGCTTCTCTCTAAATATTTTGATAAAATACTGTTTATAGATTGTTGTATGACTATGGTGAACCCATAGAAATATTTAGATTGGAGTGGTCATTATCAAAAAGAATAATAATTACAAAGACACTCTACAAAATCTCGCCCTAATTTCTCAAATAGGTATATCGATGATTACCCCCATACTTTTAGGAGTTTTTATTGGACAAGTGCTAGATAATTGGTTAGGAACCAAGAGTTTTTTTACAATAACACTGATTATTCTTGGAGCAGGTACAAGTTTTATGAATCTATTTAAATTGACAGGTGCATGGAAGAATAAAAGGAAGTGAATAAGTGAATAATGACATTATCATAAAGATTTTTAAACGAGTATTGGTTATAAGTTTATTTATAATAGGTATTAGTCTTATTTTATTTAATGATCCCTATTCAATAATTTTAGGATATATCTTTGGAATTATAATTAGTATGCTGACATTTAAACTTTTAGATAGTACTATAAATAAAGCTATAAGAATGACTCCTGCAAAAGCAAGCAGCTATAGTATGCTTCACTATTTTTTACGTTACCTTATATATTTTATAGTACTTGGTGTAGCAGCTATTGCTGATTATCTAAACTTTCCTGCTACAGTTTTAGGATTATTAATGGTAAAATTCGCCATATTTATATCAACAATATTTGATAAAAACTTCAAATAATTGAATAAATGTCAATAAATAATTACCAAGGAAGGAGGAATATTTTGGAACTACAATTTACAATAGGAGGTCAAGAAATATTAATCCATGATAGTATCTTTAATTTATGGTTAGTAATCATTTTTCTTTCAATCTTCGCATTTATAGTAAATAAAAAGATTAAGGAAGTTGATATTACTGAAGAACCATCAGGATTTCTTAATGCAGTTGAAATTTTAGTGGATGCAGTTAACAATTTAGTAAGAAGTACTATGGGTGAAAACAATATGTCATTCGCACCATATATCTTTACGTTAGTTTGTTTTCTTGGAGTGTCCAACCTGGTAGGATTGATAGGACTTACACCACCAACCTCTGATTACAGCGTTACTTTTTCATTAGCCATGATAACCTTTACAATAGTACAAGTTATGAACTTTAAAACCCAAAAGGGTATTGTTGGTTATTTGAAAAGCTTTACAGAGCCTTTCGCATTTTTAACTCCTATAAATATCTTAGGAGAATTAGGAAACCCAATTTCATTATCGTTCCGTTTATTCGGTAATGTGATGAGTGGTGGTATTATAATGACACTATTATATAGTGCATTAGGGTACTTTGCACCTTTAATTACACCAGTTTTACATGGATACTTTGATGTATTCTCAGGTTTATTACAAACCTTCATTTTTGCAATGTTGACCATGATATTTATCAGTGGTGCTACAGAATAAAATTTAATTAATCTTAAGGAGGAAAAAAATATGTTACAAGGAATTACAAGTGAAGCTTTTATATTAGGATGTTCAGCAATAGGGGCAGGTTTAGCAATGATCGCAGGTATAGGTCCTGGTATTGGTCAAGGTAATGCTGCTGGTAAGGCTTGTGAAGCTGTAGGTAGACAACCAGAAGCCCAGGGAGATATTACTAGAACCATGTTATTAGGTCAGGCAGTTGCGGAGACAACAGGTATTTATGGTCTGGTAATTGCTATAATATTACTATTTGTTAGACCATTATTAAGTGCTTATATAGGTTTAGGATTATAATTGAGGGAGAAGTATCCTTCATTTAGGAGGTTAGTATATGGATATTCAAGTATTAGCTCTACCTCAATTAATTCCCACAGTTTTAACTTTAGTTTCAGTTTTTATTCTCTATATGATTTTGAAAAAATATCTTCACGCTCCAGTGACAAACTTTCTTGAATCAAGAAAGGCAAAGATTCAAGGAGATATAGAAGAGGCAAAATCTCTTAAAAAAGAAGCGGCAGATTTAAAAACAGACTATGAATCTAAAATTTCTGAAGTTAAGTTAGAAGGTCAAGAAATATTAGAGAATGCTAGACAACGTGGAAATGAGATTAAAGATGGTATAGTTGAAGAAGCAAGACAGGAAGCACAAGCTATAGTAGAAAGAGCTAGAAAGGATATAGCTAGAGAAAAAGAAAAAGCCTATGAAGATATAAAGAAATCTACAGGCGAAATGGCTGTACTTATTGCTTCCAAGATTATGGAAGAAAATATTACTATAGAAAATCAAAATAATCTAATCGATAAGTTTATTGATGAGGTAGGTAGTTCAAAATGGCAAAACTAATTGGAAATAGATATGCCTCATCTCTTTTTGAAGTTGGTCTAGAACTGGGAAAAACTGAGGATTTTTATGAAGAATTAGAGTCTATAAATAATCTTTTTAACACAGAAGAAAAATTGTTTCAAATCTTTATACATCCAAGAATATCTAAGGATGAAAAAAAATCTTTAGTTAATCAGATTTTAAAGAACGGTATTTCTAAAGAAGTTTTAAATTTTCTATATATAATTATTGATAAAAGAAGAGAGAAAAACCTATTTGAGATCATCGAAGAATATAACAATATTTATGATGAGCATAATGGCATAATAGATATTGTTGCTGTAACAGCAGTTGGCATGAATGAAAATGCTGCAAAAAAATTACAAGTAGTACTAGAAAATAAATTAAGTAAAAAAATTCGCCTTAAAAATGAGTTAGATCATTCAATTATAGGTGGAGTTTTATTGAAAATGAATAATAAAGTAATAGATGCTACCTTGCTAAGTCAATTAAAGTCAATGGAAGCTATTATAAAAGACATATCAATATAGAGAAGTTGAGGTGAGGAAATTTGGAATTGAAACCTGAAGAAATCAGTTCAATAATTAAAGAACAGATTAAAAAATATGAAAACAAATTAGAACTTGTTGATACAGGAACAGTAATTCAAGTCGGAGATGGTATTGCTAGATTACATGGATTAGAAGGATGTATGGCAGGAGAATTAATTGAATTTCCGGGCAATGTATTTGGTATGGTATTAAACTTAGAAGAGGATAATGTAGGATGTGTCCTTTTAGGTTCTGATAAAAATATCAAAGAAGGAGATACAGTTAAAAGAACAGGAAGAATTGTAGAAGTTCCTGTTGGTAACAATATGGTTGGTAGGGTTGTAAATGCTCTTGGTCAACCAATAGATGGAAAGGGAAGTATCAATTCTGATAAATTTAGACCTATTGAAAGAATTGCTCCTGGTGTTATAACTAGAAAAAGTGTTGATGAACCATTACAAACTGGTATAAAATCAATAGATGCCTTATTCCCAATAGGTAGAGGACAAAGGGAATTAATTATAGGTGATAGACAAACAGGAAAAACAGCTATTGCTATAGATGCTATGATAAATCAAAAAGGCCAAGATGTTATATGTATCTATGTAGCTATAGGTCAAAAAAGATCTACAGTAGCACAAATAGTTGATGTATTACAGAGAAATGATGCTATGGATTATTCAATAGTGGTTTCTGCAACTGCTAGTGAGTTAGCACCGTTACAATATATAGCTCCGTATGCTGGAGTTGCCATTGCTGAAGAATTTATGGAGCAAGGTAAAGATGTTTTAATTATCTATGATGCCCTATCCAACCATGCAGTTGCTTATAGGGCTATGTCTTTATTGTTAAGAAGACCACCAGGAAGAGAAGCCTTCCCTGGAGATGTTTTCTATCTGCATTCAAGATTGCTTGAAAGGGCTGCTAAATTAGATGATAAATATGGTGGTGGTTCAATAACTGCATTACCAATAGTTGAAACACTGGCAGGGGACATATCCGCTTATATTCCAACGAATGTTATATCTATTACTGATGGACAGATATTCTTAGAGACAGATTTATTCTTCTCAGGACAAAGGCCAGCTATCAATACTGGACTTTCTGTTTCAAGAGTTGGTGGGGCGGCTCAAATAAAGGCTATTAAAAAGGTTGCAGGAAACTTGAAATTAGAATTAGCTCAGTATAGAGAGTTAGCTGCCTTTGCTCAATTTGGTTCGGAGTTGGATCCAGAAACTAAAGCAAGCTTGGAGCAAGGGGCAAGAACTATGGAAGTTTTAAAACAACCTCAATATAGTCCAGTTTCTGTAGAACATCAAGTAATTATCTTATATGCAGTTGGTAAAAAGCATCTATTAGATATAGATGTTGATAAGATAGAATTATTTGAAAAAGAATTATTAGATTATATCGATAATAACTATCCTGAAATAGTTGAGGATATTAAAAATACTAAAGACTTAACAGATGAAAACATACAAAGAATTGAAAAGGCTATAGAAGAATTTAAGAAAAACTTCTAGATTAAGCTAATCGGAGGTGAGCATTTGGCACAATCAACTCGGGATATTAAAAGACGTATTAGAGGTATTAGTAATACGAAACAAATCACAAAAGCTATGGAACTAGTTTCCACTGCTAAGATGAGAAAAAGTAGAATAAGATTAGAAAAATCACGACCTTACTACAATACTGTTTTAAATAGTATTTCCAGTATTTTAGGCGATACAAGGATGAATCATCCTTTGATAACAACCCGAGAGGTTAAGAAATCCCTTTATATCGTCATGACTGCAGATAGAGGATTAGCTGGAGGTTATAATTCTAATATTAATAGATTAGTAGAAGCCGAATCTAGAAAAGATAAAGACTCTATTTCTTTAATAGTTGTTGGTTTAAAAGGAAGAGATTATTTTAAAAATAGAGGATATCACATAGCAGGTGAGTTTTTTGGTATAACCGAAACTCCTGGGTTTTCCGATGCGAGACAAATAGGAGAACTTGCTATGGATCTTTATTTAAAAGGAGAAGTAGATGAAATCAGTCTAGTTTATACTAAATTTATATCGACTTTATCATATGAACCTAAGATTTTAAAGCTATTGCCTTTTAATGCTATTCAAAATGGAACTGAAGAAAAATTAAATAAATCACTTAAAGTAATAGAATTTGAACCTTCACCGGAAGAAGCATTGGATTATCTTATACCTAAATATGTAGAAAGTACAATATTTGGTGCATTAATTGAGTCATCTTCCAGTGAACAAGCAGCAAGAAGAGTTGCTATGGAATCAGCAACAGAAAATGCAGAAGAAATGATAGATGAATTAAATATGAGTTATAACAGAGCTAGACAAGCAGCAATTACTATGGAACTTACAGAAATTGTTGCTGGAGCAGAGGCTTTAAAGTAACATAGAAAGGAGTGGGCAAATGGAAAAGAACATTGGTAAAATTGTTCAAGTTATTGGCCCCGTTGTAGATATTCGTTTTAATAAAGATAATCTACCTGAACTATTAAATGCCATTGAAATAAAAAAAGGGGAAGAAATCATCATAGTAGAAGTTGCACAACATACTGGAGATGATACCGTAAGATGTATTTCAATGGATTCTACTGATGGTTTAGTTAGAGGAATGGAAGCTGTTGATACACAATCACCAATCTCTGTTCCTGTGGGAGAAGAAACATTAGGTAGATTATTTAATGTTTTGGGTGAAGCAATAGATGGTAAAGAAGAGGTAAAGACTGAAAAAAGAACGCCGATACATAGGCCGGCTCCATCCTTTGAAGAGCAAGAGACTACTCAGGAAATATTTGAAACTGGTATAAAAGTAGTAGACTTAATTGCTCCATACTCAAAAGGTGGAAAAGTTGGTTTATTTGGTGGTGCAGGAGTAGGTAAAACTGTATTAATTCAAGAATTAATCAATAATATAGCTACCCACCATGGTGGTATCTCCGTTTTTGCTGGAGTAGGCGAGAGAACAAGAGAAGGTAATGATTTATATTATGAAATGATTGAATCAGGTGTAATAGATAAGACTGCATTGGTTTTTGGTCAAATGAATGAGCCGCCTGGAGCAAGAATGAGGGTAGCTTTAACAGGCCTTACTATGGCTGAGCACTTTAGAGATCAAGCTGGCCAAGATGTTCTATTATTTATTGATAATATATTTAGATTTACACAAGCAGGATCAGAAGTATCTGCATTATTAGGTAGAATGCCATCAGCAGTTGGTTATCAACCAACCTTAGCTACTGAAATGGGTCAGCTTCAAGAGAGGATTACATCTACTAAGAAAGGATCCATTACTAGTGTTCAGGCAGTATATGTACCAGCAGATGACCTTACAGACCCGGCTCCTGCTACTACTTTTGCTCACTTGGATGCTACTACAGTTCTATCACGTTCCATAGCAGAACTAGGAATTTATCCTGCAGTAGATCCGCTTGATTCTTCATCAAGAATTCTATCGCCAGAAATTGTTGGAAAAGAGCACTATGAAGTTGCTAGACAAGTACAAGAGATATTACAAAAATATAAAGACTTACAAGATATCATTGCTATACTAGGTATAGATGAACTTTCTGATGACGATAGAGTAGTAGTTTCTAGAGCCAGAAAAATCCAAAGATTTTTATCTCAGCCTTTCTTTGTAGCTGAGCCATTCACAGGTTTAGAGGGAAAATATGTTCCTATAAAAGAAACAGTAAGAGGCTTTAAGGAGATCTTAGAAGGAAAACATGATGATATTCCTGAATCAGCTTTCTTTATGGCAGTGACAATAGATGATGTAATAGAAAAAGCTAAAAAGGTGGAGAACTAATATGTCAAAATTTCACCTGGAAATTGTAACTCCTGATAGGAAGTTTTTTGAGGATGAGGTAGACATGGTAATTGTTCGAGGTATTGAAGGAGACCTTGCTATCTTAAAAGGTCGCTCACCGATTGCCACCCCTTTAAAAATATGTAAGGTAAGGATCTTTCAGGATGATGTTGAGAGAGTAGCAGCAGTGGTACAGGGTTATGTAACAGCTATAGATGATCATGTAACCATAGTAACAGAGGCAGCAGAATGGCCAGATGAGATAGATGTTAATAGGGCTGAAGAAGCTAAAAAGAGAGCTGAAGCTTTATTAGCAAAACAAGCTAGTGATATTAATTTTGCTCGAGCAAGTTCTGCACTACAAAGAGCTATTAATAGAATAGAAGTTTCATCTTTAAATAAAAATGATTAAATTATAGGTATAAAAAGTACCCTTCCTTGGTAATACTTTTATTATAAGGAAAGGGTACGTTTTTATTGTAATGTTTTGTCCCCCTTTACATTTCATTAAAAAGTCTCTTTCCTTGAATTATTATAAGGGAGGATTAGAAATGAAAAAATTTATATTATTTTTAACTTTAATGGCATTATTAATACCTATTGGATCCACAGCCGAGATTAAGTATGATGAGCAGAAAGTTTTATCTACCATAATGGATGATTTAGAGGCAGAAATAAAAGAAGAAGATATCATCTTTAATGGAGTAATTATAAATAAATTTATAAAAGAAGATGAAATGAGTTCGGTAGCAGAAGAGATAAAAAATAAAATAGGACTACTAGGCATAGAAATAGATCCACTGATAAAAGGAAACTATAACGATGACTACTATACCAAAGAAGTAATATTTGAAGACGGTTTTGGACAGATTTGCTATATTGGACAAGATAAGGATAAAAACAACATAGCCATAATATTGAGTTCTTATTATACCCAAGAGGAATTAATTGGAGAAACATATCTGTATGTAAATATTGTGAAAAGTAGTGATTTTTTGAAAAACAATGGTATAATAGAAGAGGTGAAGTCTATCTATAGTAATTATAACTGTAGAGTAGAAATTTCATCTTGTTTAATAGGTGAAATTTCCAACGATATGAGTTATAATGATAGAGTAAAAGAAATCGGAAAGACATTAAAAAAGATTGATGGAAAAGTAATAGAAGAATTTTCCGATACTTCTTTGATTTCTTATACTGTTTATACACCATATATCGACAAATACATAAAAATTGACAAAGATAGAATAAATTTGAATATAGCAATTAGAAATAGTGAATTAGACAATAAGAATTATATATGGTTAGGTACACCAATTATTACAGTTGGATATTAAAAGGAGGTAATATTTTGGAAATTATCGTGGTGGAGAAGAGTCCTCCATTAAAGGGGAACGTTAGGGTAAATGGTGCAAAAAACTCTGCACTTCCAATATTAGCAGCATCGCTTTTAGGAACAGAAGATATTATACTTGAAGATGTCCCAAAGATTAAAGATGTTGAAATAATGTGTGAGGTCCTAAGATCCTTAGGAGCTAAAGTTGAAGTTTTAGATGAGGGACTAATAAAGATAAATTCTAAAGATTTAAACAATCATATCACTAGATATGACCTTATGAACAAGATGAGAGCTTCTTTATTAGTTATGGGTCCATTACTTACTAGACTTGGTAAGACGAAAAGTTCTTTACCTGGTGGATGTGCCATAGGTACAAGACCAATTGATTTACATTTAAAGGGTTTTAAGGCCCTAGGAGCAACAGTAGAAACAGAACATGGAAATATAGGTGCTTATGCTGAAAGATTGATTGGAGATAAGATATACTTAGATTTCCCATCAGTAGGAGCAACAGAAAATATAATGATGGCTGCAGCTATGGCAAAAGGTGAGACCATAATTGACAATGCCGCTATGGAACCAGAAATTGTTGATTTACAAAACTTCTTGAACAAATTGGGAGCTAATATCAAAGGTGCAGGAACATCAACGATTAAGATAAAAGGTGTTGAAAAATTAGGTGGTGCATCCCATCAAATAATACCAGATAGAATAGAAGCAGGTACTTTTATGGTTGCCGCTGCTATTACTGGTGGGGATGTTGTAGTAGATAATGTAATCACCAGTCATATAAAACCAGTGATAGCAAAATTAAAAGAAGCAGGCGTAGAAATCATTGAAAATGGAGAAAGTGTTAGAGTTATAGGTAGCAATAAACTAAAAGCTGTAGATGTAAAGACACTTCCATACCCAGGATTCCCTACAGATATGGCAGCACAATTTATGGCATTATTAACAGTGTGTGAAGGTACTAGTGTAGTAATAGAAACTGTTTTTGAAAATAGATTTATGCATGTTGATGAATTAAAAAGAATGGGTGCCGATATTAAAATAGACGGTAAATCAGCTATCATAAGAGGAATCGACAATCTGACAGGAGCTCAAGTCAAAGCATCAGACTTAAGAGCAGGTGCAGCACTAATCCTTGCAGGATTAATAGCCGATGGAAGCACAGAGATTGACAATATCCATCATATAGATAGAGGATATGTAGATATAGAAGGCCGATTTAGACAATTAGGAGCAAAAATATCTAGAAGAACAATAGAATAATAAGTTTAAAGATAAATGCCGATGTGATATAGGAGTAGAATCCTCTGTCACATTGGCATTTTTAAATATAAGGAATTTGATGAAAGGAAATCCTTTTATATGACCTGTTTAAAGGGCTTATCTACAAGATTGTTAAAGTACTTAAAGGTCTAGGTTATATAAATATGAAATGTAGACAAAATCTATAATCATTTTTTTGAAAATATTTTAAAATAACATCGTTTTCCTATTGACATATTTCTTTAAAAGTTGTATTATAAAGATGGTCGATGATGCATCATGCATTATGTATTCTAGTTTTTAATAAAATAAAAAATAAATTGAGGGGGCTTTACAATGGACATGAGAAATTATCCAGCAGAACCATTTAGAATCAAAAGTGTAGAAGTAGTTAAGATGATCAACAGAGAAGAAAGAGAAGAAGTACTAGAAAAAGCAGGCTACAATACTTTCCTAATTGACTCAGAAGATTGTTATATTGATTTACTTACAGATAGTGGAACAAACGCAATGAGCGATGACCAATGGGCTGGCCTTATGAAAGGTGATGAAGCTTACGCAGGTAGTAAGAACTTCAAACATTTAGAAAAAACTGTGGAAGATGTTTTTGGATTCCCATACTTAATACCAACCCACCAAGGACGTGGAGCAGAAAATATTCTTTCAAGAATAGCTATTAAACCAGGACAATATGTTCCAGGAAACATGTATTTTACGACAACCAGATATCATCAAGAAACCAATGGCGGTATATTCGTTGATATCATCAGAGACGAAGCTCATGATGCTACTTTAGATATTCCTTTCAAGGGAGATATTGACTTAAACAAACTTGAAAACCTTATTAATGAAAAAGGTGCAGAAAACATAGCTTACGTATGTTTAGCAGTTACTGTAAACTTAGCAGGTGGACAACCGGTTTCCATGGCTAATATGAAAGCTGTTAGAGAATTAACTGAAAAACATGGTATTAAAGTATTCTATGACTGTACAAGATTTGCTGAAAATGCTTACTTCATCAAAGAGCAAGAAGAAGGGTATGCTGACAAAACAATAGCTGAAATAGTAAAAGAAATGTTCTCTTATGCTGATGGAGCTACTATGAGTGGTAAAAAAGATGGTATTGTTAATATGGGTGGTTTCTTAGCATTAAGAGACGAAGAAATGTTTTCAGAAGCAAGAGAGCTAGTAGTAGTATACGAAGGTATGCCATCCTATGGTGGTATGACTGGTAGGGATATGGAAGCTTTTGCTATAGGTTTAAAAGAGTCTTTACAATTTGAATATATCCAACACAGAGTGCTACAAGTTAGATATTTAGGTGAAAGATTAAAAGAGGCAGGAGTTCCTATAGTTGAACCTATAGGTGGTCACGCAGTATTCCTAGATGCAAGAAGATTCTGTCCACACTTAGATCAAGAAGAATTCCCAGCACAAGCTTTAGCTGCGAATCTATATCTAGAGTCAGGCGTTAGATCAATGGAAAGAGGTATTATATCAGCTGGACGTGATGTAAATACTGGTGAAAACCATAAGCCTAAACTAGAAACAGTAAGACTTACAATTCCAAGAAGAGTTTACACATATAGACATATGGACTTAGTAGCTGATTCTGTTATAAAATTATATGAGCATAAAGAAGATATCAAAGGATTAAAATTCGTTTATGAACCAAAACAATTAAGATTCTTCACAGCAAGATTCGAAGAAATCTAAAATAATCAATTTAGAATGTAATAAGTTTGATTAAGAATGCTCTATATATTTGGGATTCCTGAGTATATAGAGCTGATTAATAAAGAAGGAGATGAAAAAAACGCTTTATAATGACTCCTATTATAAAGTAGAAAACTAAGGGGAGGAAAAAAGTATATGGAAACTAATAAGCAAGGTGGCAATGGTGGATTCAAATCTAAATGGGGATTTGTTTTAGCCTGCGTTGGTTCAGCAGTTGGTATGGCAAATGTATGGGGATTTCCTGCTAAGATGGGTAGTAATGGTGGAGGAGCATTTTTAGTAGCTTATTTAATATTTATTGTTATTTTTAGCTATGTAGGACTATCTGCAGAATATGCAATAGGTAGAAGAGCGAAGACAGGTACTGTTGGTGCCTATGAGCATGCGTGGACGTCTGGTGGTAAACCAGGTATTGGAAAATTTATTGGTTGGTTGCCTTTAGCAGGGTCAATGTGTATAGCTATAGGATATGCGGTAATTATAGCTTATGTACTTAAAGGCTGGGGACAGTCTGTTACAGGTAGTCTTATGACTGTAGATACTGCTACTTGGTTTGATTCCTTTGCATTAACAGAGTTTTCAGTAGTACCATTTCATTTAATAGTTGTAGTAGGAACTCTTGCAACATTATTATTAGGTGCTGATAGTATTGAAAAGTCAAATAAAGTAATGATGCCATTATTCTTTGCTCTTTTTGTTATATTAGCTATAAGAGTTGCATTTTTACCAGGAGCAATTGAGGGATACAAGTTTATGTTTACTCCAAGATGGGAATATTTAAAAGATCCTATGACTTGGGTTTGGGCTATGGGGCAAGCATTTTTCTCTTTATCTGTAACTGGTAGTGGTATGATCGTATATGGTGCATATCTTTCAGATAGTGAAGATATTGTTGATGGTGCTAAGTGGACTGCAATATTTGACGTTATAGCAGCTATGACAGCAGCCTTAGTAATCATACCAGCTTGTTTTGCATATGGTATGGATGTAGGAGCAGGTCCTGGATTATTATTTGTTACACTGCCTACAATACTACAAAACATGCCATTAGGTAGACTATTTGCAATTATTTTATTTACAGCTATAGTATTTGGTGGGGTATCATCACTACAAAATATGTTTGAGGTAGTTGGAGAATCATTGATGTACAAAATACCAAAGTTAAAACGTGTACCAATGTTAATATTACTTGCTGTTATTTGTTTTGGTATCGGCGTATTTATGGAACCTATATACAAGTGGGGACCATGGATGGACTTAGTATCCATATATATCATCCCAATAGGAGCAACGATAGGTGCTATTTCTTGGTTCTGGATTATGAAGAAAGAAGATTTAATGGATGAGATCAATAAGGGAGCTGTCAAGAAACAAGGAGATTTATGGTATAATATAGGTAAATTTGTTTATGTACCATTTGCGGCTATTATTTGTTTCGTTGCATTATTTATGGGAGTTGCTTTTTAATCATAATATTAATAAGAAGGGGTGGAGAAATCCATCCCTTTAATTATATCTAAATTGGTGTTATAATATAATATAGTAAATTAGAAAAGCAGAATAAGGAAGGGTAGGAATAGGGAATGCAGCTTAATAGAAAAAGCTTAAGTGATCAAATTTATGGTATATTAAAGATGGAAATTTTAAAAAATGAGATACCTTTTGGAAGTAAGTTAGTAAATAGACAATTACAAGAGAGATTCGGTGTCAGTTCTTCTCCCATAAGAGATGCCATAAACCGCCTATATAATGATGGGCTTATATCATCTATCGATAAGACAGGAGCTACTGTTGTTGAGTTTGATTATGATTTCTTCCTTGAGGTAAATGAAATACTTCTTTATGTAATTAACACTGGAATAAAACTGTCATATGAGAAGTCTGATATTATGGAAATTGGAAAACATTTAGAAAACTACATAGATCTCCAAGAAAAGCATATAGGAACAGACGAATTTTATGATTATGACTATAGGTTTCATAAAACCTTTATAGACTACTCCTATAATTCAAGACTTGAAAAGATATTTAAAGAGTATAATGTATTGCACGAAATGTTAGTTAGAAACTTTTATAGTCCTGAAACTTTACAAATCCAGGAAGATAGTATTAAAATTCATAAAAGAATAAAAGATGCATTTTTAAATAGGGATGATGTTTTAGCAAGAAAGCTAACAGAAGAACATTACAAAACGGCAGAGAAGACTTTTAAAGGTATCCTTAAACAAAGAGAAGATGAAAATAGTAACACAAAGGCAAATTAAAACACTTAGTAGATTGGGAATCTACTAAGTGTTTTTTGTTTGAAAATCTCTTTCCTTAAAGAAACTAGCTACTAATCCTTCTATAGCGGCTAATCCTATAAGCATAGAACCTAATTTAAATACTATAACTGGTACCAGTGAAAAGATTAGGCCGGAAAGTAATATAGGATAGAGGAAACTTTTACTGACTTTATACATAGACGTAAGTAAAAAACTTAAACCTATTAGGTAAGAAGCAAATTGAACATAAAAGTTAGGTGATATGTAAAAACCCCTTATATATGTCAATGGTAAAAACCATATAGCCCAAAATAAGCCTGTAATTATGATAGACTTATAATATCCCTTTTCTTTTTCATAGTAAGGTTGTACGATACCTCTCCAGCCAATTTCTTGTGAACCAAGAAATAATATCATAATTGGAAAATATTTAAAGAAATCTATAATCTCACCATAAGAATCCACAATTTGTAATATAGATGCTAATCCATAATGAGTTGCAAGTAAAGCAAATACTGTTATTATTGAGTATTTCGATTTATTTACTTTAAAATTATCTATAAAACTATTGAATCCACCTAATTCACCTTTATACACCATATGAAGTATTAATGTGCTTATAAGAGGGCCTAAAAACCCTAATGTTAATAAGAGAATGTGTATGGGATTTGAGAATATATCAACAAAAGTGGTATTAGAAATGACAATAATTCCAAAACTTAAATAACTTAAGATAAATGTAATAATTAAGTACTGCTTCATGTATTTTTTCAAGACTTGACCTCCGCTTATCAATATTTGGTCGATGATATTAGCTAGTCATTGATTTAATTTTACCATATTTCTGTGCAAAAAAACACCATTAATTTAGCATATTAACCTCTCTTAATGAATAAGTATATCTATATCTATATACTGAAGAGATGAGGGGAGAAAATGAGGAAAATAGCAGTTTATTTGACAATAGTCTTGATAATAACGATATTTGTTCCAACAGTTATTGTTAAGACTTTTAATTTTGTTCCGATTTCAAACACAGTTGAAGGACAAAGTCTAGAAAAGAGATACCCAATAAGGCCTGTAAAAGAAGAACCTATGGTTGTAGAGGAAAAAAAGGTCGATAGAATCAAAGTATATAATACTAATACGAAAAAAACGGAGAGTATGCCATTGGATGAATATGTGAAGGGAGTTGTTGCAGCGGAGATGCCTGCAGCCTTCCATATAGAGGCATTAAAGGCACAGGCTATTGCTGCAAGGACTTATGCTATAAGTAGGAGTATAAAGTTTGAAAATGGTCACCCAGACCATCCAGATGCACCTTTATGTACCAAAGAACATTGTCAGGCATATCTATCTTTAGATGATTTACAAAAAATCCATGGTGACAGCTGGGTAGAAGATTATTGGGGAAAGATTGAAGAAGCAGTGGATTCTACAGAAAGCCTAGTGATTTATTATGAAGGAGAACTAGTTGAACCATTGTATCATTCAACTAGTGGTGGTATGACGGAGGATGCTATCAATGTATTTGCAGTGGATTCACCATATTTTAAGGCGGTAGAAAGCCCTTATGAAGAAGGCTCCCCTAGATTTAGAACGGTTTTAAATCTAACGGTAGATGAATTTATCAATAAATTAAAAAATAAATATCCAAATATAAAAATCGATAAAGATAATTTTCATGAGAAGATTAAATTGGTTGAAAAAACAGGTAGTGGTAGAGTCAAGAAAATTGCCATAGATAATGAGATCATCAATGGTAGGGATATTAGAGATTTATACGGCTTGGATTCTACTAACTTTACAATAGTATTTGATAAAAAATTAAGTTTAATAGAGATAGAAACCTATGGATATGGCCATGGGGTAGGTATGAGC